>CAZCKG010000054.1:9031-10628 GCA_964498825.1 uncultured Methanosarcinales archaeon | reverse complement strand
ACATTCAAATTCACCCCTTCTAAAAAGTGCGGTAATGTATTATCCAATGACAAAGGATGCGGCCTCAAAGTCACTACTACCGGATCCATCAAAACTGCAAAAGGTGCAAAAGTAGCTATGAAGAGCAACGGTTACTTCTGTTATTATCCAGTTTCCTGTAAGACTGGTACTATCACAGACAGCTTTACCTACAAAGTAACAAACAAATATGGAAAAACCGCTACAGCAAAGGTTATAATCAATTATAAGTGTTCAAGCTGTTCAGGCTCAAGCTGCAGCAGATAAGCGCAAATAAGCGCATATTCAAGGGAAAAGGAAGAATAGTCTTCCGGGGATTAAATCCCTTAAATCCCTTAATACTTTTAAATTCATAAGCCCCGAAACCAGATTACTCCAGCCGGGTACAGGCTAGATACACCGGCATTTTTATCATTTCTGTCTAGATTTTTAAATCTTAACTTTCGGTAAAAATACGCAGTATTTTCTTCAATTTACCGTCCTACTTATGAGGTTCTGTTATCAGGAATTCAATTATCAGGAAGTATTGTGACTAGAAATTTATCTATTCTATTATCGTTTATGTCGACTACTTCATAGAAGTATCCTGAAAATAATGTGATTCCCAGCTTAGGAATTCTCTGCAGAACATGACTTGTCATACAGGTAACCGTTCTGTAATATCCCTTCTCTTCTTCATAAAAAGAATTCACGGATAAGGATACTTTAAGGTTTTCAAATGGCGTGTCCTCATCAACCAACATTGCCCACAAATGGATAAAGAAAGTGTAATATGCTATGAAGACCTAAGTATCGAGAAATAAGTCTCCATTAGAATATTGAAATATCGTAAAATTTTTATATTGTGGGAGAGTATAGAAAGGATAAAGAATAAGAAAGATAATAGAAGATATGGAAGTTGTAAGTTAACCGGATGAAGCGATAAGATAATTTAGCCTTACTCAGTTAACTTGCTTATATAAAAATCTTTTCTTTAAAGCAGACTAATTTTAATCGAAACTGGCTTTCTAAGGACAAAGGGAATAATTGGGGCTTTGTCTGCGGGAAATTTCAGCTTACTCTGAGATAAATCACTTAAAAATTTTGAGTGCCTTTTATTACATCAAAGAAATAGAAAAATCATTTCCATTTATGTTTTATACATGACAGATATTCTATAACATGTAGTTCTAAATGCTAATATTGAATGGGGTTCATGAGTAGCATTTAGCGAAAACGATAGAGGAAGGGAAAGGAGGTTCGCCATTTCCTCAACCCAGGCCTCTATGAAAGAGAACCCCTCATGGAAGAATAGATGATTGAGGTTTTTTGCCATTCCTCAGTCTTCGGCCCGAGAGAGGTTTCTCAAAAGGATCCGGGAAAGGAGGTTCGCCATTCCTCTTTCTCGATTCTGAAACCAGAAGCAAAAAGAAGTGAGAGGCAAATCCCTCTCTAAAACTGTTTTACCTCTCACTTCTTCTCTATTCTGATTATAAGACAAGGTTTGAATTTGGAATCAATATCAAACTTGAGCCGACCTCAAGTTTAAATCTAAAACTGTCTTTTTCCATGAATGCTGTTTTTGACCTTACAGTTTTTT
>CAZCKG010000054.1:3665-8931 GCA_964498825.1 uncultured Methanosarcinales archaeon | reverse complement strand
CCTCTTCCAGGAAAATCTTCTTTACTATCACTTCCCCTTTCGACATAATCCTTTTTTCTGTCACTTCCCCTTGCTGGAGGTCCCTCTTCCTCATAAGTTTGTGTTGGCTTTCCAGACTTTTCATTGCTTTCTCTTTCAGCCTGATCTTTTATTTCTTCATTTATTTCACCACTTCCACTCTCAGTTTCCTCCTCTTTTTCGTCACTCCCTCTTTTTAATCGCACTCGCATCATCCCTTTTCCCTCCTCTCATCTCAATTGTACTGCACCAGCCTTCTTTCCATCATATTGTTTCGACTGCTTCCGCTTATCTTTCTTCCCCTCCTCACCTTTCTTGTTGATTATTAAACCCAATAATTACTATTTATCTTATTTATAATAAAGTCGAGCTTTTTCTATTTTATTTCTTTTCTTTTGATGTTTATTGACAGAGTTTAATAGCCAAATTGAAAGTATTCTATATTCCACCTGAAAAAATTACTGGAATATATTTATCTCCTTATGCAGCTATGCTTTTAGGGGGATTTTATGGTTATTGGGTATAAATTGCTTATAGGCGGAGAATTGATAGACTCGTCAACTGACAAGGTTTTTGATGACATTAATCCGGCTACTCTGGAAAACCTGGCCACGATACAGGCAGCCGGATCCGAAGATGTGGACAGAGCAGTTGAAGCTGCAGAGGCAGGGTACAGAATTTGGAGCGAAATTCCTGCTCCCCGACGGGCTCAGGTGCTTCTAAAGGCTGCCAGGATTTTGCAGGAAAGAAAGGAAGAACTTGCCATCCTTATGACAAAAGAGATGGGAAAGGTTCTGCTCGAGACAAGGGGAGACGTGCAGGAAGCAATAGATATTACAAATTACGCCGCAGGGGAAGGGAGGCGAATGTTTGGGGAGACAACGACGTCCGAACTTAAGGAAAAGTTCTGCATGACCATGTTAAGGCCTATAGGAGTAGTGGGCCTGATAACCCCATGGAATTTTCCTATGGCAATTCCAAGCTGGAAGATTATGCCAGCTCTTGTGGCAGGAAATTCAGTTATCCTTAAACCTGCAAGCGACACACCCCTCCTTGCCATAAAACTAGTCGAGATCCTTATGGAAGCAGGGCTCCCTCCAGGTGTCGTGAACGTTTTACCCGGGCCAGGGGGGATTACCGGAAAAGCAATAGTTCAGCACCCACGCATCAGAGCCATTTCCTTTACAGGTAGCCTTGAAACAGGAAAATGGATAATGGAAGAATGTGCAAAGAATATGAAACGGGTTTCTCTGGAACTTGGGGGCAAAAACCCGGTAATTATTATGGACGACGCCAACCTTGAACTGGCCCTTGAAGGTGTGCTCTGGGGAGCTTTTGGGACCACAGGACAGCGATGTACGGCCACAAGCAGGCTGATTTTGCATGAAAAAATAAAAGAAGAATTTACAAAAAGGCTGCTTGCAAAAACAAAAGCTCTCAAGATAGGAAACGGACTTTTGCCTGAGACAGATATAGGCCCCATAATTAATAAAGCCCAACTTGAAAAAATCGAAAGGTATGTAAAGATAGGAAAAGACGAAGGGGCAACTCTTCTTTTGGGAGGAAATGCCATAGATCCTGGCCTTCCGGGCTATTTCTTCGAACCCACTATATTTACGGACGTCAGGCCAGATATGAGGATTGCTCAGGAAGAAATTTTCGGGCCAGTACTCAGTATTATCACAGTTTCGAGCCTTAATGAAGCAATAGAGGCTGCCAACAACACTAAATACGGGCTTTCTTCCGCAATCTACACCGGAAATGTTGGAAGTGCTTTCAAGGCAATTGAAAAAATTGAAGCTGGAATCACATATGTTAACGCTCCTACTATAGGTGCGGAAGTCCATCTCCCATTCGGAGGCGTAAAAGGGACAGGAAACGGTTTCAGAGAAGCCGGGACAGATGCTGTTAAGGAGTTTTCAGAGGTAAAAGCTGTATATATAGACTATAGCGGCAAGCTGCAGAAAGCCCAGATAGATGCGGAATGAATTAGAAGTTTGGGAGAAGCGTAGTGTGGATAAAAAATTGAGAATGTAATATGGGTCAGAAAAATTACAAGTATAGGAAAGGTAAGAAGGATGGAAAACCAAGAGGGTAATCAGGTAAATGATCTTGATTTCTTCGCACAGAATATCGGACTGCTTGACGTTATCGGCCCTAAAGCCAGGAAAATTATAGAGCAGGATTGTAATACCATATCTGCCTGCGTTGCCCGCCCATATCCGCTTGTCGTAGACAGGGCAAAGGGATCTATAATCAAGGACGTTGACGGCAGAGAATACATTGATTTTATTGCAGGTATTGCTGTTATGAATGCAGGTTATTCCAATCCTGAGATAATAACGGCTGTTTCGGACCAGCTAGAAAAAATAACCCACTGCGGGTATGGAGATTTCTTTGCTGAGCCGCCTGTAAAACTTGCAAATAAACTGAAAGAACTTTCGGGTTATTCGAAGGTCTTTTACTGCAATAGCGGAACCGAAGCCGTGGAAGCAGCAATCAAGCTTGCTTCCTGGAAAACCAAGAGGCAGAGTTTTATTTCATTTTACAATGCCTTTCACGGTCGTACTCTGGGCTCCTTATCCCTTACCTGCTCAAAGGTCAGGCAAAAAGAGCATTTCCCTGCAATCCGCACAGTTCATTCCCCCTATGCCTATTGCTACCGCTGTCCTTTAAAACTTGAGTATCCCTCCTGTGGGGTGGAGTGTGCAAAAGAGATTGAAAATCTGATTTTCAGGCAAGAACTGAGCCCTGAGGATACGGCAGCAGTTTTTATCGAACCTGTCCAGGGGGAAGGCGGTTATATTGTCCCTCCTGTAGAGTTTCATGAAGAAGTAAGAAGGATCTGTACAGATAATGATGTTCTTCTTGTAGCTGATGAAGTCCAGACAGGATGCTTCCGAACTGGCTCATTCCTTGCCATGGAGAATTTTGGGATCAGGGCCGAAATCTCCTGCCTTGCAAAAGCCCTTGGAGCAGGCCTTCCATTGGGCGCAATGCTTGCAGACAGCGAACTTATGGACTGGCCGCCTGGAGTCCATTCTAACACTTTCGGGGGAAATCTCCTGGCCTCAGCTGCATCTCTTGCCTCCCTGGAACTTCTCGAAAAAGAGGACATGAAAAACAGAGTAAAGGTACTGGGATCCCAGATCAGGCAGCACCTCAGAGAACTTCAGGAAATCTTCCCTTTCATTGGGGATGTACGCGGGCTCGGCCTTATGATAGGCATAGAAATCGTAAAACCCGACAAGTCTATAGATCCCCTCAGAAGGGATAAAATCCTCAGGGAAGCCTTTAAAGAAGGAATTCTGCTCCTCCCATGCGGAGATTCCGTGATCCGTTTTTCTCCACCTCTGGTAATAACAGATGAAGAAGTTTACTTTGGACTTGAAAAGTTTGAAAAAGCCCTGGAAAAAGCAGGAAACTGAAGAAATTTAGATTTGGAATACTTCATAAAAGTTACTTCGAACAGTCACTTAGCCTTACTTCGTTTTTATACATTTAAACTCACAAAAGTTTTAATCTATGGCTGCGTGTAACTATCATGAACTATAAAAATAACAGAGAGTTTGAAAATTAAAGCCCGGCTTTAATTTTTTTATAACTATTCTTTCTCTAACAGTAAGTCTCCTGGGAATAATATCTAAATTAACCTTTTCTAAAGAAAGCTCTTCAAGATAGGTATTGATCATGGAATTCAATTTTCCCGATAATTTTTGCTGGTGACGGACTGGATTTACTAATTTTTTCAAGGGCTTTTAATGCAGCTTTTCGTACTGGAAGGTCTGGATTTTCAGTAGCTCTGAAGAGTCCTGAAATTGCTTCTGGTGTACCTATCTTTTCAAGTGAAGAAATCGCAGCTTTTTGTATTGAGCAGTCGGTACCCTCGAGGATTGAAATAAGCTCAGGGACAGCCTCATTTGATTTAATATCTCCAAGAACTATAACTGCGGCTTCTCTTACTGTGCTTTTGGTATCGTGAAGAGCTAATAAAATGCCTGAGACAGCCTCTGGAGTCCCTGCTTTACCAAGATTCACCACTGCGGTTTCCCTGACTAAACTATCAGGGTCCTCAAGGGATTTAATCAGGCCGTCAACTGCTTCAGGTATCCCAAATTTCCCAAGAGCACAAATTATTGATTTCTTAAAGGAGCTCTCACTGGTATTGAAAATTTTAATCAGTCCCAGAGCTGCTTCAGGTGAACCAATATTTACAAGAGCATCTGATGAACGGCTTTTTAAATACCAGTCTTCATCATTGAGAGCTTTTAAAAGTCCTGAAACTGCTTCAGGCGTACCTATCTTCCAGAGAGTTTCAATCGAAGCTTTTCTTACATCCTTGTCGGGCACTTCCAGCGCCCTTATGAGCACAGATACTGAAGTTGACACACTTATGATTCTACAGAGAGCTTCTGATGCAGCTTCCTGTGTAGGCCCTCTGGAATCACCAAGAATTCTAAACAATTCTTCAAATACATCAGATTTACCTCTTTTTCCGAGAGTTTCGACTGCTAACTGCCTTACCTTGTTATCCGAATCTTTAATAGCTTTTGTCAAACTTAGAGCAGCTTCATAAGTATCGATTTTTCCAAGAGCTATTATTGAACTCTTTTTCAAAGAGGTATTTGAAGAATTAAGGACTTTCTCAAGACAGTAGACTGCTTCTGTGGAACCTCTTGATCCAATTCGCATTAGAGATTTTACTGCCCCCTTCTGGACAAACTTATCAGGATCACTAAATCCTTTTACAATACCTGAGATTGCTTCAGACGTCCCTATTTTTTCAAGAGAACTAATTGCAGTCTTTTTAACTAAACTTTCAGAATCCTCAAGAACTATTATTAGGCCTGGAACAGCTTCCTTTGAATTGATGTTTCCCAGAGCTTCTGCAGCTGCAACCCTTACCCTGGGATTTGAGTCTTTCAGGGCCTCAATAAGGGCAGGTAAAGCATCTAAGCACCCTGTTTTTCCAAGTTCTTCTGCAGCAGTTATTCTGCTTCCTGCAAAAACAGAACGCTCCAATTTCTTGACAAGATTTTTAGTATTTTCATCCAATTACCTTCAACCCCCTCAGATCAAAAATCTTTCAGAAATTTTTAATTCATCTAGTAAAATCCCCATACATAATGTGTTTAGTTTAAATGTATATCATCAGAGAGTATAAAAACTTTTACTATGTTGTTGCTGTACATATAAAATGTGCAAAGATGAAATAGGATCAAAATAAAAAATTGGAAAGAAGAAATTT
>CAZCKG010000054.1:0-3565 GCA_964498825.1 uncultured Methanosarcinales archaeon | reverse complement strand
AAAAGAGATGATTTAAAAAGAAAAAATTAAAAGGGAAATTAAAAAGGAAAATAATTGAGAAATAGGGATAGCCTGAAAATTTCTGTTTGATTAAAGATTAATAAAGAGAAACAGTTAAAGAAGGGAAATAATAGTGAGCAGCGAGCAGGATTAACATACCAGTTATTGGCACTGTGATATTGTCGTCTATGTTCTCTATTCGTTCCACAAGGGAACATAATATTCCTGCAAAAATTCCGGCAAACCCCATTTTTGCACCGATTATTATGCAGAACGCGAGCATGCCTGCAGTACCTTCCCATGCTTTCGTTCTTTTGTTATATTTAAGATTCCTTATTATTCCCGTAATTCCATCCCCATATGCCATGAAGAGCACTGGAACCACTCCAAGCCAGAAACTACTGTCAATATACCATGTAAAAAGAATTATCAATCCCCAGCTTAATGTAAAATCAACATCATAGATATTTTCAGGATCTTGAAACCAGTACATCCTTCTATTAAGTTTATGAGGCAGATAGGTCATGAAAGCAAGTCCAAAAGCAGTTAGAGCTGGTAGAATAGGTTCATGGGCAACAAAAGGAAGTAGCATTGCAGTCAACCCACCCGCGAAAAAATGGATTGCTTTTCTTGAAAAATATATTGAAGAGTTAATCGACCTTCCCTTTTTTAAAGTGTATTGATATATTTTTTTTGATAGAAATAGGAGGACAAATAAGTTCCAGACTATAATAACTGCAAAAACAGGCAGGTCTGCAACTATGGATTCCCAGGTAATTAGAAATATAGATGCCATGACATAATCCATACCTTTTAAATATAATACTTTTTTGAATTTTTTATATATTATCTAGTAAAAAAATATTTGGAATTGAGGTTTTGTTGAATAAACCTTATTATACACGTCTCTTTTAGACCCAGTATTTTTTGATTTTTATTTTTTTCGCTTTTTTCAGATAAAAATAGAAACGTCTATATATTTTATAAACTTCAAACTGTCAAAGGAGGACGTTGATGAAGCTCAAAATTCAGGTCTTTATAATCCTTACTTTATCCCTTTTAGTTTCCCTTGCCGGAAGCGGATGCGTTTCCCAGGGCGAAGGAGCTGAAGCAGGGAATTCGGAAGTAACCACTGAGAGCGAATTTTCGAATATCATGGCAAACCCGATAACGCCCTGGAATCCAGAATCTTCAGAACCCGCGATTGACCCTACAGCCTATGTTCACTCCCAAGCATCGGTTATAGGGAAAGTGACAATAGGCGCTAATGTGATGATTTCTCCTATGGCGTCTGTTCGGAGTGATGAAGGAATGCCGATTTTCGTTGGTAATAACAGCAATGTCCAGGATGGAGTTGTTCTTCATGCCCTTGAGACAGTAGATGAGGAAGGCGAACCCATAGAAAAGAACCTTGTTGAGGTTGATGGAAAGAAATACGCCGTTTATATCGGAGAGAATGTTTCTCTTGCCCATCAGTCCCAGGTTCATGGCCCGGCTTCAGTAGGAAACGATACTTTCATCGGTATGCAGGCTTTTGTTTTCAAGGCAAAAGTCGGAAATAACTGTGTACTTGAGCCGACATCAGCAGTAATTGGCGTAACAATTCCTGACGGCAGGTATGTTCCTGCAGGTAAAACTATAACTTCTCAGGAAGAGGCCGATAAACTGCCTGAAATCACTGACGACTATGCATACAAGCACACTAATGAAGCTGTAGTGTATGTAAACACAAACCTGGCTGAGGGGTATAACGCAGCTTAAGAAGTGGCTTAAAAAGCAGCTTAAAAGCAGCGTGAGAGTAGCTTAAAAGGTAACTGAAGAGCTCAGAGCAGGCTGTAATAATAAAAAAGAAAAAAATAAAGTAAAGAAATTTGTTTAAATATATCTTTACCCCAATTTATTTTTCTTCCGGGTAAAAACAATCTTTAATTTTTGGATTTCTTCTTGAGATATCTACTCAGTAGGTTTATAGCCAAGATAGTTTTGATATTCAGTTCTGTAAACATAATTTCTGAGTTTAGTTAAAGATACATAATGTGGACTGAAGTTTCTATAGACTATATAATTCATCGTATCTATTTATAAAATTAATTTTTCTAAGTTAACGGTGATAACCAATGAGAATAAAATCCAGATGCTTATCTCTATTACTATCTTTCATGCTTCTTGTTTTACCTGCGTTAGCAGACCCGGATCCAGTCTCTGGATATGACAATAATACTGTGGAACCGGAATGGAACGAAATACAGAATTCTTCTTATTATTTTAACTCAAATACAGGATTGGGTTGTGTTGCAGCAGGAGAAACTGCAAACTCTGGAGAGGAAGTTTCTGCAGAATACCTTGTAGAGGGAATCACTTTTTTGACCAACAGCACCGAATCAGAATTGTTTCCAGTGTGGACTCCAGATGGAAATTATATTATGTACACTGTAAAAAATGAGTCTGGCAGTTTTGATTCATATAGAATGAAAGCAGATGGAAGCGAAATAGAGCGAACAGGCATCGGAGAAGAGAATCTTATTGGTTTTAGTGATATAAATCCCAACGGGACAGAGTTGATTATAACAAAATCAATTGAGTCTCAATCTGGTCTATACCTTGTAAATCTGGAAAATGGAAATGTGATCCGCGTTAAAGATGATAACAATAAATCCGAAGGATGGGGTGCATGGTGTCGTCTGGGACGAAAAATAGTATACACTCAGGAATCCAAAGATGCTCCTTCCGAGCTATGGAGAATTGATAGGGAAGGAACAAATAGCATTCGATTGGGTACCTCTGAAAACATTGGAGTAGGAAAGGACTGGTGTCCTCTTGGACTGAGAGTCCTGTACAGTGCTAAAGATTCTAAAGAAAAAGATGATCTGTGGGCAATAGACTGGTATGGCACAAACCAGACTCAACTAACAGACACAGCGTATGGTGAATGGAATCCTTCATTTAGCCCTGATGGAAAGAAAATAGTGTATTTATCGGATGAAAGAGGAAAACCTGAAATCTGGATAAGGGATATTGAAGGAAGATACAGGGCCAGGCTTACTGATGATATTGGAATAGTTGATTCTATCCCTAAATGGAGCCCAGATGGACTAAAAATAGTTTTTACGGCGAATAAAGCCCGGAATAATTCGGATAATTTTGCAAATAATAATTCCGATATTGCTGTAATAAAGCTTACACCTATATTTGCTATTTCACCTCTCCCGAAGATTACCAGTGTTAAAGCTAACTCTGTCAGTGAAATTTCTAGAGAGGGGGCTGCAAATATTTCGGTAAGCGTAAAAAATGTGGGAGCAAACACAAGTGAAGGCTATATATGGGTTTCTTTCCCTGAAGGAAAGAATATAAAAAATGTAGAAGGAACAGATGGTAATATCAAAGTTTATTCCGAAAGGAATTTGATCCAGGGAAAAGGCGGAGAAATATCTGCACAATATCCAGCCGTAGAGCTTATTAAATATGAATGGGTTACGGAACAGGAAGAGACCCTGAATATAACAATAACACCAAATAACGAATCTGAGGAAATTGTATTTTATGTCCGGGCTGCTTTAAAGAATGA
>CAZCKG010000053.1:0-10698 GCA_964498825.1 uncultured Methanosarcinales archaeon | reverse complement strand
ACAGAAACTTCAGAGGAAATTCTAATTTCGGCGCTCCAAGAGAAATGCACAAAGCTACCTGTTCTGACTGCAATGTAGAGACAGAGGTACCTTTTAAACCTGACCCCGAAAGACCGGTTTACTGCAGAGAATGTCTTCCTAACCACAGGACGCCCAGAGAAAACCGCAGATATTAAGTGTTATTTCTGTAATTAAGTTTACATCGACACTTATTTCTTTTCTACTTTTTAATTTTAACATCGATTCGGAATATACTTTTTTCTTAACACGTGGCGTTTTGCAACTTTGTAAGGAGCCCTTTGTAGGACCTTTTTGATAAAAGTGAACTTTTCCTTTGGGGAGGGATTTTCTGATTAAAGTAAAACCCGTCAACTGGATCTTTTTCTCATTGGCTCTGTCCAAAACTGGACCGCCAATATGAAATGAAAATCTTCGCCTATAAGCAATTCATTCGAAATATATTTTTCCTGCCGGCGGTCTGCTTAAATCTTCCCCGAATGCGTTTGTTAAGATAAAGTTAAGAAAAGTGAAATTGAAAAACCCGCGATTTATGCAGATTTAGAATGGGCACTTTGCAGGGCTTCTTTAGATTAAGCAATTCTTTTCCTTGAGGGGTAGTTTTTTCTGATTCAAGTGACATTTTTCAGGTGAATTATGGATCAGGAAAAGCCATCAGAAACGGACCGCTGAATACGAAATGAAAATCTCACCCAAACTAGTTCAATTAAAAATATTTTTCCTGCTGGCGGTCTGCAGGAATCTTCCCCGAATACGTTTGTTAAGATAAAGTTAAGAAAAGTGAAATTGAAAAACCCGCGATTTTTGCAGCTTTATAAAGGGCACTTTGCAGGGCCTTTTTTGCTCGAAGTGATCTTTTCCTGTGGGGAGGGATTTTTCTGATTGAAAGTGAATTCTTCTTCATGTTCAATTCAATTTAAATATATTTCTCCTGCCGGCGGTCTGCTGAAATCTCCCTCGAATACCTTTGTTAATAAAAGAGTACTAAAAATCCGTGATTTTGCAGATTTAGAAGGAGCACTTTTCAGAGCCGACAAGTTTTGTTTTCTCCATGATCAGGCAGAATTAGAATTTCAGGCACTTTATCTGCTATAAAAGCCCTGGTCATAAAGTATTCTCTCATTTGAAAGTATGTATCGGTTTTTATAGATATATTTATATATTTTAAATGCCATGTATATATATTGAAAATAAAGAAATGTATAACGATCTGTTGTTAAAAACCAATTTTTGTTTTTAACCAAAGAGTCTTATACAATCTTATTTTTCAGCAATAACTAACAACTAAAATCAAGGTGAAACAAAATGGCTTTTAATGACAGAGGAAGATCCTTCAGGGGAAGAGACAGCAGCAGGGGAAGAGACAGCAGCCGTGGAGGCTTCGGCGCTCCCAGGGAAATGCACAAGACAAAATGTTCTGATTGTGGTGTTGAAACCGAAGTACCTTTCAAGCCTGACCCGGAGAGGCCTGTATACTGCAGAGAATGTCTTCCTAAGCACAGGAAACCCAGAGAAGACAGGTACTAAGTGTTATTTGTTTAACTGAGTTTACATCAACACTTATTTCTTTTCCACTTTTTTAAAAAGAAACTTAACTCGAAATATTCTTTTCTTAGCCCGTGAATTTTACAGATTTATTGGGGGCACTTTGCAGGGCCTTTTTTGCTCGAAGTAATCTTTTCCTATGGGGGAGTTTCTAATTGAAAGTGAACTTCTCTTTGCGTTAAATCAGTTTTAATATATTTTTCCTGCCGGCAGTCTGCTGAAATCTCCCCCCACTACACTCTATTATATAATATTCCTCTAAAATTTTTTGATTTTTCTGACTAAGAGCCTTTCTAAAAAGTAGAATAACTAGATTTCACGGTGCAACTGAGTATCCGAGTTTCATTAACGGTCATTATTTTCGAATTAAAGATATTTTCGATGAGTAATCGAGAAATATGAATAATTTTATCGGAGAAAATATTTTTTTATTGCTTAACTAACCGATGGTAGAAAAAACAGTATCAATAGATACTACAAAAAATGAAGAATCAAATATATTGGTGTATAGATTTAATGAGCGTTTTTATCTTTAATATATAAACCATAATTATATTATGCTAAGACGGTCTCCTACGACTCCAATTTTCCAAATTAAACGAAACATTTAATTGTAGAAGTCATAAAGTAAAATAGTCACTGACATTTAAGTGTCTACGGAAGAGTGCAAAACTGCAGGTGTAGGAAAATGAATATCAGTTCCACTGAGTTTTTAACTGTGCTAGTACTTGGTAGTTTGTTTTGTATACTCACGAAAATAATAAAAATGAATAGAGATCGAAGAGGTACAACTATCAAAGCTATTGAACGTAAGAACAAAACTCCTTTGTTCATTCATGTTACCGTGATTATTGTAATAATCTCACTATTCGTAACTAGTTCTGGTTGTGCAAAACTAACAGATACAGCAAAACCAGAGATAGAAATTATTCAGCCGACTGAAGATAAAGTTGATTGGAAGGTGGATGTTGGAGGAACTGCAGATAACATTCCAGGTGGAAATGAACTTTGGGTTTTAGTCTACTCTGATGACAAAAAACAATACTATCCAATTACTAAAGCAGAAATTAAAAATGGTGAATGGACAGTAAATCAAGTTCCTATTGGACCCAAGGACGATGGGGGGAAAGAATTTGACATAATAGCCATGTTAGCAGATAAAAATGCCCAAAATATACTCGACAATCATCTAAATGAAACTGGAGAGGATATTTACTCAAAGGGCATGTATCGTATTCCAGATGGTGTTAAAGAATATGACAGAATAACGTTAAAAAGGGATACTACCTTGCTTGGGATTTTAACTAAATAAATATGATGCCGCTTTCCTGTCCAAGTATATGAGTTCCTAAAGAGTAGCGAGCTCAAAAATAAGAAAGGAAATGCCATTTTAGATAAAAATGTAAAATCTGCTCATGCGTCATCGGTTAAGGAATTTTCTTGCCTGTATGCTATCGATTTTAGAGCAAAAGTTAATCTCACATTTCGAACACCGCTACTAAAATCGATATCTCGTTCCAACTTTATATAAATCTAGTTTTTTGAGAGATGTTGCAGAAATAGGACAATTTATCCTGATTCCTCTCTTACCGAAAACACATGAATCTCTTTCTAATTAATTTAAAATATATTTTTTCCTGCCGGCAGTCTGCTGAAATCTCCCCCGAATACGTTTGTAAGAAAAGGGTTAAGAAAAGTGAAATTGAAAAACCCGTGATTTTTGCAGTTTTAGGAGGGGCACTTTGCAGGGCTTCTTTAAATTAAGCGATTCTTTACCTTTATTTCCTGTAATCTAATATCTTCTCTTACCGGCTGTTTTTCTGGATTCCATGTGGATACAAGTTCTTCCATACTTATATTTTGCCGCGTAGTTTTTTCCATCACTATAGAAGATGTGGCAATAGTCGGCATTATTATTACTAAAGCTACGAATAATGTGGCAAGAGAAATTATAGTGACTTTTTGATATTTCTTACTGTTTTTACCAAAAGATTCAAAGAGAAGACTCCATCCAGTAGCTATCGCACATGAAATAACATACCAGAACGCAATTCCCATTGAATATATGACTATATCACTAATAATACTGAAAGCAAGTGATGAAAATAATCCACCGCCAACATCAAAGCCCCCAAAGAATATCATGGAAACGATAATAGGTGGAATTATCACGATGGTAATCCATAAATTAATGTAATCAAACCATAAGTAAAATTGCTCAGGAATAGACAAATACAATAGTATAAGTGGACTTAGTATTATTAAAAGAAATGTTAATCTCTTTAAATCTGGTTTCAGAAGTTGAATTAACTTCATACTTTTAATTTAGATGTGTTAACTAATAAATATTTTTTATCTGTTTATCGATTTGAAAATAATTTTTTTTGGGGTGAGCTAGAAATATATTTTTCCTGCCGGTGGTCTGCTTAAATCTCCCCCGAACACGTTTGTTAAGATAAAGTAAGAAAAGTGAAATTGAAAAACCCGTGATTATTGCAGATTTAAAAGGGGCACTTTGCAGGGCTTCTTTAGATTAAGCGATTCTGTGAAAAAAATGTGTAGAGACATAATGTTTTATAGAACTTTCGCTACACTGCCTGATATTAGGATCTAACCAAGAGGTTAGTATTTTTATTTTGAGTGTATTTTCCTATATTTTAAAACACTTTCATTTAGCTTGTTAGATAATTGATTAGAATAACAGAACTCTGAAATCGTCCAAACAACGAAGAAAATTGGTGCTACTGTTATACATCCTAATGTAACATTACTAAATATCCTCAAAAATACTATTATATTGTAGGCAACCAAGACGAGAATCGTAAATACTCCTATATTGACATTCCATTTATATAAAAAGACGACTTCATCCAATATTTCATTTCTCAATAATAGTTCATAAAAACCATTCTTAGAATCATTAACAATTTCCTTTGAAGAACTTCGTGATTGATAGCAGAATACAACTAGCAATGCAATAATAGAAAACGATATACCAACTATCCATACTCTTAATTCAAAGACATTAACGTTCTCATTGAACGGATTGAATATGAATAAGTAAACGACACTTAGTAGTAATCCAAAATATATGCCTATGTCTTTATAAAAATGTTTTTTGTATAGAAGTACATCTTTAATCATTTACTAGTTCATCCTCTGAGAAGATATACTTTTTAAAAATAGTTAGCAATGCAAGAGCAAATTGAGTTTTTTCTTCTGTTAACATTTCATCAATTCGTTTTCTTATGGCTTTGTCTTTTAAGCTTATTTTTTCAAAGTTACCATCTGGATTTTGACCTACGATTACACTATCTCCATATCCTGAATCGGCTATCGAAACACCGCTCATAACATGACTATCTAAATCTCTTGAAAGGCCAGTTTGTTTTTCGGATTTAAATTTAGCCGATAAAACATCTGTTTGTTCTTTGTCTAATAGTGCTTCTATTTTGTCAAAAGTTGGTTTGGGACATGGATTAGACTTTCTTATGTTAATTAGATACACTTCTACTAACCTAGAAAATGAATTAATCTTTTCGAAAATATCAAAGTCGTCTTTTTGATAGTGAATTTCTATTTTTGAGAATAACTCTGATGCATTAAGATGATACAATTTTTTAAAATACTTTATGAAAGAATCATCGTTCATTTTATGATTATTAGTAAATGCAATTGATAAATCACTGAAGACAACAAATTTACTTACAGCAAATAATTCGTCAATGATTTCAGGATCATATGTTAAAGTTTCTTTATCCACTAAAACATCATGTTTTGAAGATAACTTCGACTTATATAACTCACCATATATAGCACGTGAGTTAGGTATTTCTAACAAATCCACTTTTTTAAAGTGATATAAAAAAGACTCCGATGAAACTGCCACATTACCCTTTAATCCATCATATATTACATCTAAAGGGTTTTCTTTTCCGAAAGACTTATGCGTAATCTTTCCTAAGTTCACTTGAATAGTCTTACTCATGCGTACCTTATAAGTGAAAGAGTACTCTCTATATAATTTTTGCTAAAAGTTAATTTTATAAGATTAATTAATTTTTTTGACCAACCTCCTCACTTTTCAATAGCAACATTGTACCCTATTTAGATATTTTTTGTGGCAATTCTGCATCCTTCTGGTCAATGGTCTTGCTGTCAAACGAAACCAGATCTTCGGAATAAAGTGCATTTGGCGAGCTGTGGGCAAGGATTGTGAGGGCGCCTTTGTAGAGCTTCACTTTCACTGCGCCTGTGACCCTTTCCTGAAGCTTGTCGATAATCCAATAAAAATATATTTTTCCTGTCTGCAATCTGCTTAAAACTGCTGAAGTGATCGAAAATAGGGGTTTTTGGAAGCTTACTTCAGATTATCGACTGTTTTTGAGTGAAGTTATGAAGTACTGAAGTTGTGCATATGTCTATTAACCAATTACAAAAGCACTTATTCTCTACCATACTCTAAAAAATACTTTCACCCCGCTTTCCTTAAGTTTATATAAAGTATTTCTAATTTATTAATGATATATTTTGAATTATAGGAGAATTAATATGGCAAAAAACACAGGCGAAGGTAGAAGAAACGGAGCTGTTAAAAGCAGAACTCAGACATATAATCCAGTAACTGGTCAGTATGTAAAACGAGATACAACAAATGGGCAATTTATGGATGCAAAGGAAGGAAAGTACAAAGGGGTTACTGACGAAAATAAGAAGAAATAATACTCAAAATAGTACAAATTTGTTCTCTTCTCTTTAAATGGGATATTTGTTTTTATGATTTCTTTCTGGCTAGCGAGCCTATCTGCTCTGGATGAGATATTGAATTTACTTGCAGGCTCTTGGACATTGACTACAAGCAAAGATGGAAATCTAAGGCATTCCATTTAACTTGAGTAGTATTTTGTTGAGTATAACATCTGTGTGGTCTGGTTTTAATATCAAACAGAGGTTATTATAATGGATATTCGCCGCATAAGAGATTTCATATACATAGACATAGACAGAGTCAAATCGATAATTTCACAGTTCGAAGAAGGATTAATTGATCAAACTCAAATTCTTAGTGGGAATTCTGAAGGATCTGCCTTACGTGGAGAAGGTGGCTTCTCAGGATTCTTTAAAGCAGCAGCCAATTCAGAGTTTAAGTTTCATCGACAATTGTCAGAAACTAAATCTCTGCATGATTACATATACAATAAAGTCGAAAGTCTGCTTTTAAATGAGAAGCAGTTGCTTGAAATCCCAAATGAGAAATCTGTCATTTATTCTTCAGATTTGAGAGAAACAATTGGTAACTCTTCCTTCATTTTGACCAAAGGAAGAGTTACTATTAATGATTTCAGGCAACTTAAGATGTTTTTAGATAATTTTGACGATTTTGCAAAGTTTATCGCAAGATGTAGTGTGTCTACTCAAAAAAAGAATTCAACAAAATCAGAACAAAAAATAGCTTGTGACAAAATCACTACCGAATTTCAAAGGTCTTTAGATAAAGATTTTAGAAATGGTCTAATACAGTTAATCGATATGTTTTATCAAAATAGGATAATAATTAAGGTAATACCATATAAAGAGTATCCAGATTTTCGTTTTGTAGGTAATATAGATAAAGCATACTTACGTGATGATATTGAAAGCATAATATATAAGTATGGAACTGCACCAGTTTCAGATTGGACTATTTTTGGTCAGGTTGCATCAGTGACACCCGTAAATCGACCTAATGAAATATTTAATATGACGGGGAATCAAATTGAAAATGCTTTTCAACAAATGTTTGACGCATATAGAAAAATAGAAAACATGGCACAATCTGTTACCTATCCAGAGATAGCCATTACCCCGATTGCAATATATAGAGAATGAAGATTTTTATAAAATCTAGCCTGCAATTTAGTATTTTGAGTATGAAAGGTTTTCTTATGCGTGGGTTTTGTAATAAAACCCATGCTTTTCCGCTTTAGCTAAGATTAAAGAACTTTGTACCTAATAATTCACGGAGTGTATTTTTTGCAGTAGGGGTAAGTATTAAATTCTCTTATGGAATGAATGTCAACTCGTATTAAAACCAAAGTTGTTTATGAGATAGTATAACTTGTTATATTTACACAGACTTTTTCCGTGCTCACATCAGAGACACAAGATATCTAGTGCTGAATTCGGAACGACAAAGAATATGCCGATTAGACTCAAAAATAACTCATTTTCAATATTTAGTAGTTAAATCCTGCAGATAACCGTTTTCATCATTAGATCTTCTGCTATTTCTCGGCTTATACCAACTGTTTCCATGTACGTTTTGGAGATTTCTTCATCTTTTGACCCTTGATCTAATTCTTTGCGTCTATTTATTGAATCAATCTTAGTGCTTAACTCCTTAACACATTCCCTAACAGTCTCTATGTCTTCTTTATTGAAATTGTCAATCAGAATACTAAGACACTTTTCGCAATGCATGACTTTATTGAAGAACCATTTCTCACCATCGAGGATTTCATATATCTTAAATAATAGATAGTTAAACTTTTCATTTTGTTTGCATGCTACCTTTATTAAGATAGACTCAGCTTCTTCTTTGCTTAGTCCTGAAATTTTTGAAAATTCATATCCAATATCATGCGGTTTGCAGAGAGATAATCTTTCGAGGTAATTGTGTACAGTAGGTATGTCTTCTTCTAATTCGAGACTTAAGTTTTTAAGGAGGCTTTCATCAGTTAATATTTCTTTTAAAATCCATGTCTCAGGAACTAAACGCTCTCTTGTTAATAGAAGACAATTTCCATAAAACGTGTCATTACTCTTAGGAACAGCTTTTTCCATAAGCTTTCTCATTTCTATGTCGCCGGTATCACCGTCGAAGACTCCTAAATATTTATCTCGAAAATTCCCCTTCACATGTGCACCACATAAGGTGGCGACCTGATTTTTGTCTCCTACTCCTATCACTTTTACACGTCTCTTAAGTTCTGGAGATAAAATCGTTTTAATCATTCTTTCCGCAAAGGAATTTTCAAATTTATCCTCGCAATAAACCCTCATTTCACCTATTATGTTTCCATGTAGAAATCCCATGGCATATCTTGTTGTTGGAGCTTCGACTAAGTTATGGGTAGTGCTACTTGTGCGCTGAATGAAAATTCTAGATATTTGTGAAACACGGTCTATAAAAACACTTGAGTGACTAGAAGCTATTATCTGGAATTTCTTTTTCCAAGCGATATTTTGAATCTCTTCAGCAAGCTTTTCTTGAGCCTCGGGATGAAGTGCAAGTTCGATTTCTTCAATGACAATCAATGAACCTTCTGGAGCTTCTTGAAGATAATAAAGTAATTCTATTAGCGTATCTTCACCAGCACCCATATTGAAACTAGAATAAGTAGACCCGTATTGGCAGCTCCTCATAGAGTATCTCTCAGATTCCATAACTTCAGCGTCATCATATGATCTGTTCAAAATCCGACAAAGAGTTTCTCTGAAGTCTTTATTTAAGTGAATACTTTTATGCTGAGATTTTGGTACTCTAAAATGAAAACGTAGTACATTTCTTTCAATAGCGGGAAGGAGTCTAGATACTCCAAAATAATGAACTGGTCTCTCTGGCCTAGTTTCATATTTCATCCATTTTTTTGATTGTTTTTCAATTGTTTTAGTTTTATTTTTTATTTCGCCTTCAAAACTCCAAGTAATCTTAACTCCTGAGATATCTGGGTCTTTTGCACTTTTAAAGAAAAAATCAACAAAGGTATAGTAGCTTTTTTTGTTTTTTGTATTAAAATTCCTTGCATGATAACTGTGGTGTCCATCTGGGGAATGAAATGCAAGAGCAGATAATGCTAATAAAGTTGTTTTACCACTTCCATTTTGTCCAGAGATAATTGTGAGAGGATGTTCAAAATGAATGTCAAGGTCTGTAATTCCACGAAGGCCAGGTGAACCTTGTATAGAGATTCCTTTTAAAATAGGATATGGAAACTTTGTTGTACTGCTATCCCACCAATCTTTCAATCTACGTTCAGTATCATTCAATCTGCAACCTGGCATTTTACTACCTTTTAACCTTAAATAATTACTAAAGAGTACTAAGAACTTCAATGAAAAATAAAGACTATTAATATACTGACTTCAAGCAAATAAAGTTTTTTTAATAATAGAAAAAGTGCAAAATATGTAATAAATCAAAAGGGGTGTGGGAAACTCTGGATATACTGAAAAGTAAGTTTTTATTAGTGATTATATTCCCAATTAGAGCAAGAAAGCATTGACTTTATAAGAGGGATTTTCAAATCATAGTCTCTATTTTTAGACTCGTCAATTTTCAACATCTATACGAAAAGGCCGGCCTCCTCCGTCGGCCGTTGAGAGCTCGGGGTATAATACAATGTCTTAAAACGCTCTATATCTACCAAGAAAATCAAAAAAGCTTGTTTCCAAGCAAAAACAAACAAAACAGTAAGCGGTGTTAGAGAAAAATGAGACTCAGTTAAAAAATAGAAGTCCATTCCTCTAAAAGGAACAGACAAAATCTTCAATTTTATTTTTCCATCACTTTCCTGTACATCCTCGCCTGGAACCCGTGATACTTCGCAAACCCTTCTGCATCCTTCTGGTCAATCGTCTTACTGTCAAACGAAACCAGATCTTCAGAATAAAGCGCATTCGGAGAACTGCGGGCAAGGATAGTAAGTGCGCCTTTGTAAAGCCTGACTTTTACTGTGCCTGTGACCCTTTCCTGGGACTTGTCGATAAAGGCGTTGAGGTCGGCAAAGAGGGGGTCGTCCACCAGGCCGGCGTATGCCATTTCGGACCACTGCTCTTCAACGATTTTCTTGAACTTGAGTTCGCCGCGGGTGAGGACGAGTTTTTCGAGGTCGGCGTGGGCTGCGAGGAGGACGGTTGCAGCGGGGTGCTCGTAGTTCTCGCGGGCTTTTAAGCCCAGCACGCGGTCTTCTATCATGTCGGTTCGGCCGACGCCGTTTTCGCCGGCGATTCCGTTCAGCTTCTTGATAAGGTTATAGCCGCTAAGTTTTTCACCGTCAAGGGAGATTGGGACGCCGGCTTCGAAACCGATATCAAGGATTCTGGGCTGGTCAGGGGCTTTCTCAGGAGAGGTTGTCCACTCGTAGATTTCCTCGG
>CAZCKG010000052.1:0-10862 GCA_964498825.1 uncultured Methanosarcinales archaeon | reverse complement strand
AATGTTGCGACTCCAATGGATCATCATGCGGATGCAGCTCAGGTTCGGGATGCAGGGTAGAAGCAATTCTTAGTGTTGATGAGAGAGGACAGTTATTGCTTCCAAAAGATGTACGTGAAAAAGCTGGCATCAATGCAGGGAGTAAGCTAGCTTTGATCAGCTGGGAAAAAGACGGTAGTGTCTGCTGCCTCGCTCTTATAAAGGCAGAGGCTCTCAGTGGAATGGTAAAAGAGGTGCTTGATCCACTGATGAAAGAGAGTGAATAAAAAAGGTTGGAGTTATATGGACAATAATGAAAATGGTGTAGACAATAGCGAGAGTACTGATTCGTCATGCTCATGCAAACCTAAATCTAATGTTCCGTCATGCAACGGTTTAACCGGTAAACCAGTAACTTCAATTCTTAAAGTCACAAATGTACCCATTTCTGAGATCCTTGAGACTACAAGTAAAATCACAATTGCCAACCGATTTGATCATTTTCTTGCCAGGTGGGGTGTGAACAGGATGGGGCATATTGTAAAACCCGGTCTCTACAGACTTGGAAATCCTACTCCTGACTCAATGGTTTTCGTTTCAGCAAACTATACTCTAAGTTTTGATGCCGTTCGCTCTGCACTTGCAGGTATTGATTGTTATATTCTTGTTCTTGACACAAAAGGAGTTAATGTATGGTGTGCTGCGGGTAAGGGTACATTTGGAACTGACGAACTTGTGCGGCGTATGGCATATACAGGGCTTTCCGGTGTTGTCAGGCATCGCACTCTTATCTTGCCTCAGCTATCAGCTCCGGGAATTTCAGCTTATGAAGTAAAACGCAGATCTGGATTCACAGTGGAGTACGGCCCTGTCCGTGCCAGTGATCTTTCAGAATACATCAAAACACGGAAGGCAACGCCTGAAATGCGTAGAGTTCGATTCCCATTAAAAGACCGGCTGGTACTTTCCCCAGTTGAATTTGTTCATGTAGCACTGCCAACGATAATCGCTAGTATTATTTTTTATTTCCTTGTAAGCCCTCTTGCAGCCCTTGCTGTAATCACAATAGTTCTTGCAGGAACTGTATTTTTTCCAGCTCTGTTGCCATTTATCCCTACATACGATTTTAGTACAAAAGGGCTAATTCTCGGAGAGCTTGCTGCTATTCCTTTTGCAGTTGTTTCCTTTACAACAAACTCTACATTGCCTTTATGGGAGAATGTGTTGATATCACTTGCTTTACTTCTGATTATGCCAGCTTTGACAGCGTACTTAGCCCTTAACTTTACAGGATGTACAACTTTTACTTCAAGAACTGGAGTCAAAAAAGAAATTTTCCGATATATACCCGTGATAGCATTTATGGCAGGTACAGGAATTCTAATCTCAATTTTGTTGGGAATAATCGCAGTAATGAAGGTGATTTGAATGTTTAACTCTTATCTTGAGAATACACTCAAGTACCATCCTGATAGATGTATCAATTGTAGGCGTTGTACGCAGGTCTGTCCTCACGGTGTTTTTGTTGAAGGAGAAAATCACGTTGAACTAATAGACTCAGCTTCCTGTATGGAATGCGGAGCATGTGCTCGGAATTGTCCTGTTCAGGCAATAGAAGTGCAGAGTGGAGTTGGTTGTGCATGGGCAATGATTAGTGCGGCACTTCGAGGCAAGGATATGGATAGTGGAGAATGTGGCTGCGGAGGAGAAGCAAGTTCTTGCTGCGGTGGAAGCTCGGAAAAAAAGTCCTGTTATGAAGAGAGATAATAAACTTATAAGAAAAATAATTAAAAAATTTCTCAATTGTTAATTAAATTAGGCAAGATAGTTATCTATGTAATTTTTCCAGTTTGGATAATAAAATAATAAGCTTCAGATCGTATTTAATTTTTTATCTGTTTTTGTTATTCGAATGATAACAGTCCATCGCTAAAAGCTATTTTTCTAAAGAATTCACAACCCCCGTCATGAATCTTTTAGTTGCATAAATTAGCTAATGCTACATTAATACCTGATTTTTTAGACTCCGAAACTTTAAGTAAATTATTTATATGATAGGGTCTATTTGAATATATAATCATATCTTGATATTATGGAACCTTTTTCTTGTTTCTTAGCTAGAAAACGGAATTTAAAGAACATGGAGGATTAAAATGAAACGAATGCATAGAATACAAGGTAAAGAAAGGACATCTTTTTCATTTTCTTTAGTTTCAATGAATTTTTTCGTGATTTTGGCTATTTTTTGTATCCTTTTCTTCAGCTCAGGTTGCACGGACACTAATAATAGTCTTGGAAGTGATACTAAGCCTGCTGAAGTCGCAAACAATGTTAATAATGCTGAAAGTGATTCTGATATTACAAAAGTCACAAGTGATGTTACTGAGTCTGGCGACAAAGCAGAACTTGTTGAGGTTACGAATTTGAGTCAGATCGATGAGGCTCTCAATAAAGGCCCTGTTGTGTTGAAGCTTGGTTCTAAAGAATGCACTCCCTGTAAAGAGCAGGAGAAAGTGCTTTCAGAGCTTCTTCCTATGTATCAGGATTCAGCATCATTTATGCTTATTGATGTCAATGAGTATCCTGAACTTGGAGAGGCATTCGACGTAATAAACATTCCTGATACCTGTGTTATTGTAGATAAAGAGGAAGGGAACTACATTTATGTAAAACCCGAAGGCAGCAAAACCTCAGAGAGAATGTCTGCAAGGTTCATAGGCGTTACAGATAAAGAAACCCTTTCAGAAACTCTTGATAAAGCTATTGAATCCTGGAAAACAAAGGAGTGAACCTATGTTTTCTAATTTTTTACCTATTGCAGCTTTTTTTGCAGGGATAGTCAGTGTGCTTTCTCCCTGTATCCTTCCCGTAATTCCTGCAGTTTTTGCTTACTCAACTGAAGAAGGAAAGTTTAGACCACTTGCTATAGTTTTAGGTTTGTCTCTTTCCTTTACTTCCATGGGAATCATTACTTCCCTCTTTGGATCAAAATTAACGCCTTATCTCGGTTACCTTAATATTTTTGCCGAAGTTCTCTTGATAATTATGGGTATTGCACTTCTTTTTGACCTCAATATTTTCAATGCTTTTGGAAATTTCTCATTCCTTGCAAACCCTAAACGAAAGGGACTCTTCGGAGGATTTTTGCTTGGTCTTTCTCTTGGAGTTGTCTGGCTTCCATGTGTTGGTAAGGTACTTGGTGCAATTCTCACAATGGTTGCCATCTCAGGTAAAGTTATTTATGGAGCTTCAATGCTTTTGATATATTCTATAGGATTCTCTATTCCAATGCTTTTTGTCGCTTATTCTGCAAGCTTCTCTTCATCAAAAATAAGAAGCGTTTCAAAATACGGACACCAGCTAAAAACAATTGCAGGTTTAATAATACTAGGGGTCGGTTTTTATATGATTTACCGAAATCATCTTCAATAATTTTACTATTTTTTGAGTACTAAGTGTTTCTCATTTGTATAGGTTACCTAGACTTGAAGTATAAGATAACATTAGAATTATGGGAAATTATAAAGTCTCTGTAAGCTTAATAATTAAAGAATTTGGGCGTTTATACTTCCTGACTGATAAATTGGATTTTAGATAGCTCATTAATAACAAATAAAAAAATATAAATCATCATCCTTATATAGCATATGAGTAGATTTGCATATACTCATATAAGTGGTGATGTTTGCGGATATTGTAGATATATTTAAGGCACTAGCTGACGAGAACCGAATAAGGATACTGAACCTCTTAAGAAACGGTGAGTTATGTGTATGTGATATTGAAGCAGTTCTAGGCATAAAACAATCCAACGTTTCTAGACATTTGAATAGATTAAAAACGGCAAAAATTATTATCTCCGAAAAAAAGTCTCAATGGGTTTATTATCGGCTTAATGATGATATTTTTTTGAAATATCCTTTTCTTTCAATCATTGTTAACAATGAAATCGAAAAAATCAGTACTTGTAAAGAAGATTTATTATTATTGGAAAAATTTAAAACAAGCGGGAGATCTTGCAGCTGATTGAAAAAATAATTAATTTTATTAAAACAGAAGATGGTCATTATGGAAAAATCTGTTGTCTCAAAACTGTCATTCCTGAATCGTTATTTGACTTTATGGATTTTTCTTGCTATGTTTATTGGTGTGGGTCTAGGTTTTATCTATCCAGATTTTGCAGAATTTTTAAAAAGTTTATCCGTTGGAGCCACATCCATCCCCATTGCCATTGGTTTGATAGTCATGATGTATCCTCCTCTGGCCAGGGTTAAGTATGAAGAGTTAGGCAAAGTATTCAAGAATCACAAGGTTTTGGGTTTATCCTTACTGGAAAACTGGATTATCGGCCCTATTTTGATGTTTATACTTGCGATTGTATTCCTACGTGACTATCCGGAATATATGGTAGGTGTAATTCTAATTGGGTTGGCAAGATGTATTGCCATGGTGATTGTCTGGAACACTCTGGCAGATGGAGATAATGAGTACGCTGCTGCCCTGGTTGCTTTTAATTCAATCTTTCAGTTACTCTTCTACTCCGTTTTTGCTTATTTCTTTATAACAGTACTGCCTGGATGGCTCGGACTTACTGGCATGGAAATAGACGTATCGATAGGAGAAGTTGCCCAGAGTGTTGCAATTTACCTGGGAATTCCTTTTGTTGCTGGCTTTTTAACCCGTTATTTCCTTCGTCCTTCAAAAGGAGCCGAATGGTATGATAAAACATTTATTCCCAAAATAGGCCCAATTTCACTTTATGCTCTACTGTTTACGATTATTGTCATGTTTTCATTAAAAGGAGAATATATTGTTACCCTGCCGTTAGATGTCGTAAGGATTGCAATCCCTCTCTTGATCTATTTCGTGGTTATGTTCGGTGTTTCCTTTTTTATCTCTATGAAACTAGGGGTAAACTACGGACAGACAACATCCCTTTCTTTTACCGCAGCCAGCAATAATTTCGAACTGGCAATTGCAGTAGCAGTAGCAGTTTTCGGCATAGATTCCGGACAGGCATTTGCAGCTGTAGTAGGCCCTCTTATTGAAGTTCCAGTTATGATAGGACTTGTTAATGTTGCACTATACTGGAGGAAGAAATATTGTATCAACTTCAAGATGTGTGGGGAATAATAAGTCTCACATTTTTTGAAAATTAAGAATTTAGTCAATTCTAAAAAACAAAAATGTAGGATGAGTTCAACTTCAGATGTGGATGCTAAGTTATTGCACATTATGAAGTTGAAAGCTCCCTTAATTTGATATTGATTCTATTGTTCTGAGTTTAAGAACAGAATCCCAAACACAAACAAACTGATGTCCATTCTTAGTAAGGATATTGGTTATAGAAAGCAAAAAAGAGGCAAAAACAGATGAAGCAATAAGAGAAGAGTAAGAAAGTAGTTCAGGCATCTCTTATTGCACGCATAATTTTTTCTATATATTCAGGTTTCACATCTGAAGGTACTGTTTTTTCAATCCCTAATTCAGTGACCATTATATAGATATCTGCCTTGAGACCCGCTTCTTCGAGTTTCTTTGTAGCACAGTGATCAGTGCAGCCATCAAGGGTAAGAATTCTGAATCCATCTGCAATTGCATCTTCTACAGCGTCAACTCCTTTATGAGCAGCTGCAGCTCTGTACATATCGTGTCTTCTGAAAGCAAGAGCTGACGCTGCCTGCATCGTAAGTTTTCCGGTGTTTGAGAGACCTGAACAGGCAAAAATGAAAGTCCTTCTTTTTCTTGAAGCTTTTTGTGTCTCATTCTCACTTTGAGGCAGAGGCTCGATATGTTCTGATTCTGATTCCATGTCTTATTACAACCTTATAAGAAATTGCTTCAAAAATACCGAAATAGGTCTAGATAGACCCTAGATCCAAAAATTTGTCTAAGAGAATAGTATTAAATTTAGACTTCATTAAATTCTATACTGATGCTGCCTGCTTTTTTCACCAAGGATTTTGCAAGGAAACCGCCCTCCATTCTGCATAGGTTGAGTACTGCACAGGGTACAAGGCAATTTGAAGAACAATTTGCTTCCTGTGCTCTGTCAATAACGTAATTGTTTTTAATATCCAGAATTTCCATCATGGGAACTTCCATGTGAGAGAATTTCTTTATCTTTTCACATGGGGTTTCTATGTCAACAATAATTTTATTTCCTTTTTTGCTTCCACGTATTTTGTGAACAAAACCACATATAGTGGAATTTACAGTAAATTCAGTCAACATGTCACCTTTGTTTAGTCATTCATCTTTGATTATTTGGATAATAGCTCGAGCGACATATAGAAGTTAATTTATTCTGAGATCATTTGGACTGCAGAATCTCAAGAATTTTTTCTAAAGCTTCTGATATTTCATTGTCCTTGAGATTTTTGTCTTTATTCTTTTTGATCCCCAACTCAGAGAT
This sequence comes from uncultured Methanosarcinales archaeon, assembly GCA_964498825.1. GTDB lineage: Archaea > Halobacteriota > Methanosarcinia > Methanosarcinales > Methanosarcinaceae > Methanosarcina. The sequence continues at coordinate 4,468 of CAZCKG010000052.1, read as the reverse complement.
GATAATATGTCGATCTACTTTGAAACCTGCAAGTTCGAGAGTTTTGCTTGCGCAGTTAACCGGACACCCGTCAATAGCAATTATCCTATCTGAACCCTCAGCAGACTTCATAAGTCCAGGGGCTCTAGCTCCAATTCCTACGGTACACATCAGGTTTCCAATACTTTGTTTTTCGAGTTCAATTGCTATTTTATTTGATAACTGACCTACATTTGAAGCCCCAACACATGGGAAAATTGCCACATTTTCTGAACCGCATGAACATTTTGTCTCTTCTGTCATTGTTTATCCTCCTTTCTGAATTCTAATCTTGCTTTTTTTACTACATGCACGTCTTTTTTACTGGGAAATCCATTTTTTAATTTCTTTTTCATCTGGAACTTTACCTGCAAGTTTTACTTCTCCATCAATAACAACAGCAGGAGTGACCATGACACCATAACTCATTATTTTTTCAATATCCTCAACTTTAACCACTTCAGCTTCAACGCCACTTTGCTTCACTACTTTTTCGATAGCTTCCTTTGTTTTCTTACACTTGGAACATCCTGTTCCGAGAACTTCTATTTTCATATATTTCTTCTCCTTTTCATTAGGTGATATCTTTTCCCATTCGTATATTTTACATAGTTTTAATTGTCAAAACTTTATGAGACAATGGCAAACTTACAACACTATATTGAACAAATATCCTGTAAAAATTATCGATACCGCTACAATTGAAACAAAAATTGCTATCAATTCTTTTTTCAGTACCTTTCTGAGGATAATCATCTCAGGTAGAGATACCGCCGTAACAGACATTAGAAAGGCTAGGGCAGTTCCTACTGGGAGTCCTTTTCCAATCAAGCTTTCTACGATAGGGATCATAGCCATAACGTTTGAATAAAGAGGTACCCCAATAAGAACCGCAATTGGTACTGCAAGGAGATTGTCCTTACCAGCGTACCTTTCTAGTATACCTTCAGGCGCATATCCATGGAATATGCCTCCTATAGCGACTCCTATTATTACATAGAGCCATACTCTACCCACAATTTCCTTTACACTCTCAAAGGCAAACTCTACTCTTTCCTTAACTGTGAGTTTTTGATCTTCTGTAGCTTGTTTTCCTACTTTCATTTTATATACAAAATCTTCTACATATCTTTCAAGTTTCAGATGACCAATTAGATAACCACCCAAAACACCAAGCGCAACTCCTGATATAACATAAAGTACTGTAGCCTTAAGTCCGAGAGTTGCCCATAGAGCTGCTACAGCGGCCTCATTTACAAGAGGAGAAGTGATCAAAAAGGCAAAAGTGACTCCAAGAGGCACTCCAGCTTCCACAAACCCTATAAAGATTGGAACAGAAGAACACGAACAAAAAGGAGTTACTGTCCCGATAAGAGATGCAAGAAAATAATATTTGATCCCTTGCTTGCTTCCAAGAACCTGCCTTGTTCTTTCGGGAGTGATATATGTCCTGAGGTACGAAACAAGAAATATCATTACAGCTAGAAGAACGAAAATTTTCATTACATCATAAATAATAAAATTAACACTAGCTGCAAGGTGGGTACTGGGTTCGATACCTAATATCTCATATGTCAGTTTGTCAGCAATCCATTGAAGAGGATAGAATACGTCAACCATTTTAGATCCTCCTTGATTATTAATTATTCTCTGCTAGCATTTCAATTTCCAAATATATCAATATACATTGATATTCAAAGTACTATATAAAGATTTCCATAATGCCTGAATAGTATCAGTTTGATCCCAAAATTTTTTTACTTACAACAAAGAATTTCCGAGCATCCTTTCAAAATAAGTAGCAAATTCGCTGAATAGGTGAGAAGAACAAACGATGAAATAAAAAAAAAGTCCCTAAAAACTTGAGGTATATCTAAATTTACTATTTACGGAAAAAAGAGAGATTTCTTTTCGCAAATAGTAATGGAGTTATAAAAAGCTCTATTGATCACTGAATAACGAGAAAAGCAAGAACAATTCGTTCTTTTGAGGAGGAACTGTTGGTGTCTAGAATCCCTAATAAAAATCTCATCTACTTATAACTTTCAGCGAATACAAATATTAAATTTTATCTATATAGGTATACAAAATCTTATTCTTCAAGGGCTTCCAGAATTTTCTTAACTTTTTCATTTTGTATAGAATATAGCCTCTTTTTCCCTTCTTTCCTTACTTTAATTATCCCCCAGTCCTGCAACTTTGCAAGGTGCATTGAGGTATTTGATTGGGTTCTACCAATTATTTCTGGAATCTCACAGGCGCATATTTCTCCTTTATTACCGTACTTATTTTCCTTGCATCCACTCTGAGATTCAATCAAAGCTTCAATAATTCTGTACCTCGTATCTTCGCTGAGAGCCTTGAAGAGCTGTATGTTTTCTTCATTAATCATATCAACAATTATTGAATGTGTTAAACTATATATATCTTTCTAAGTCGAAATATCTGACCTGCATTATTGAAGAGGGGAATGAAATCTTTCTGGCGTATGCACTCTTCTAACTTTTTAGGAACTAATTACTTGCTCCTGATTTATTCCATTTTAGAAGTAATTCTCCACAATTGGAAATCTTTATATTAAACATCGACATATATCGATATGATCACATTATGAGATGTTGTAATAGAGGTATGCCTTAATGAGCAAAATTGGTAAAAACTTACTTGGAAAGCTCTTTGGAAACGATAAAAATTGTTGCTGTTGTGGCCCTTCAATCGTTAGTGTCAAAAAGATCAAGGTTGCAGGCAAAGATATGGATATTGCCGGATTAGATGAAGAATTTAAAAAGCATCTTGATGCAGGAAAAGCACCAGAGGATTTGGATGCTGAAGAGCTCGTGCAAAGCCTTTTGAAAATTAATGTGATTCCTGAAAGAGAGCTGGAAAATTTTAAAGCTGCAGTCTTAAAAGAATATGCAACATACTGGCATGAGAACAGACATTAGATCATATCGATATTTATAGATATAACATAAATCCACATCTTAAACATAAATTATTTGGAGTTTTGTAATTGAACCTTAAGTGTGCAATATGTGGAAAAGAAGAATATTCTTTGTTTAGGGCTAACCACAAAGATCTAGGAAATGTAAAGCTCTGTGTAGATTGCTGGTCTAAGGAACAGAGCAAAAACAAGTTGCTTTCCTTAGAAGGTGGAAGCAACTGTTGCAGGTAATAACAATAAAAGATGAAGGAAGACTATTGTGACTGACAGAACTGGAGTAGAAATTGAAAGATTGAAGCGCTTCATCCCTGATAAAGACCAGTTTGAGCTAAGGGCACAAAGACTCAGTTATCTGGTGAGCGGGCTGAATGAAAAGGTATTATCTTCAGAAGCCAAAATTTTTAAGGCTCTTGCAGATACCAATCGTCTTAAAATTATAAAACTACTAAAAGAAGGAGAACTTTGTGTCTGTGAACTAACGACCGCACTCTCTACTTCTCAATCAACTGTTTCTCACCATCTTTCTGTACTGAAAAATGCAGGCTTAGTTAAGGAAAGAAAAGAAGGAAAATGGTCTTATTTTCGTCTCTCTGAAGGGGCAGTCATTGAAATCCTTAACCAAGCAAAACTGCTTATTGATGAATAATTTTGATACAAATTCTTCCTTTTAAAAGATAAAGTTTTGGAAAAAATAACCTCTCAAAACAGCTTTTTCTGGAGATTGGGGTTGCAAATAGAATAATCGTAGCCATTCATGATTGCGTGTAGCGGTAGCTTTCACTGATAATCTTATGGTTGCTGTTCTCTGTAATTGCATTTGCAAATGAAGCAGCAAACGAAGTGATCAAACATGTAAGGTCTTAAAAAATAGGAGAAGAGATAAAATGTTTTGGAATAACTTAGTTGTGGCAGTCAATTACTTTATTGAAATCGCAGTCGAGCTTACTGTTTTATTCATAGGGATAACCTTTCTCGTGGGGCTGATTCAGGAGTACGTGTCGGACGAGACTATAAAAAAAGCTCTGGGAGGGCAACACAAATTTATAGGAAGTATCCTTGGAGCGGGATTCGGTGCCTTAACTCCTTTCTGTTCCTGTTCAACTATACCGCTTCTTTTAGGAATGCTTAACGCTGGTGTGCCCTTCGCTGCAGCAATGGCATTTCTGTTTTCCTCTCCTTTACTAAACCCGGTGATAATATCACTTTTCATTATTCTATTGGGCTGGAAAGTAGCTACTCTCTACTTTGTCGTCACCTTCGTGGCTTCAATTATCATTAGTCTCTTGCTTGATGGACTAGGCTTTGTCCATCAAGTCAAGTCAGCTGCAGTTATACGAAGTAGCTGCGATTGCCAGCAGGCAACGGACGCAAGATCTAGGGTACAAAGGGCTGCAAAATTTGCATTCAGCCTATTTCGTCAGCTTATACCTTATCTTCTCATCGGAGCGGGTATTGGCGCATTCATTCATGGATTCGTGCCTACTGAAATTGTCTCCCGTCTCGCCG
>CAZCKG010000051.1:0-10970 GCA_964498825.1 uncultured Methanosarcinales archaeon | reverse complement strand
TAACAGGTTGTCTGACAATTCAACTTTAAGGCAAAATTATGAAAAGAAAGCATTTAATAGATTTTAATTGAAAAAGAAGGAATTCATTTTTTACTGATGATAATTATCTGACAGCCTTTTAGGGTGGAGTGGCCGCACGCAATTTGATTTTTACTCGCTGTTTCTTAATTTCTCAATTGTTTCTCTTTTAATCTACCTGTAAATCTGTTTTTCAGTTTACATTTTTGATTTTTCTCTTCAATTAAATAATACTTTTCCCTGTTTTCATTTAAAATAGTAAAATTTATTAATCAATTTGCTATATTTGTTATTACTTTTAATATAATTCATCATATTATTTGCTTATATAAGTGATTATTGTGCTCATGTGTATCGAAATCAATCCAAAAGAGTGATACTGCTTTATGAAACCCAATATCCGAAGAACTTTGTTTTCACTTTTTGCTTCGCTTACAGTATGTATAATGCTTATACCTTCGGGTTTTGCAGCCCCTACTCCAGTGATTTCCGGTTTTCCGTTCGACACGAATGAAACCTTATCAGACGGGTTTCACTGGAATGCAACTACTTTTGGCGGCTTTAACTATCCTGTGAACAAACACAAGGATTTTGTAGCTCCTAAAAACTGGTGGGGAGAACGTCTCCAGTATGTTGAGGAAGATGGAGAAAACGAACTTGGCAAAAACAATCCCGGAAACCATGTAATAGGTGAAGACGAACTTGTATATACTACTCGTCCATTTTCCAATAAGTACGAACTTGTTTCAGACCTTGAATTGAATGCTAAAACAACTCCTGAAGAGCTTGGGGGAATGTTTTACTATAAGCTTGCATGGTTTGGAAAACAATATGTTACCGTTGGAAACGATTCTACCCAGCTTGCAAACCTCGTATTCGATCAGAAATCTGATAAAAAACAACTAAAGGCTGGAGATTCCTGGGATCTTGGGAAAAACTATTCTCTGGAAGTTAATCAGGTAGATGTAGAAGGAGAAAAAGTCTGGTTCACATTATATGAAAAAGGAGAAGAACTTGAATCAGGAATTGTCAATACAAACGGAACAATTGCTGACAAGACCTTCACGACAACTGCAGATTTCGGAGATAAGAAAGACCAGCTCTACTTTGTAACTTATGTGGATACTGTATTCACGAGTGCTACTGACTCTTTTGCGGTATTCAAATATACATGGCTCATAGACAAAGATAACGTGATGCTTATCGAAAATGGAGACGAATATCAGGGTTTTGAAGTAAAGAAAGCTTCAGAAAACGAAATTGTCCTGAAAAACTCGAAATCGATAACTCTAAATCTGGATAAGGACGCAAAGAACTATTTTACTGACTCCTGGTATTTCCAGACCTCAGACGAAGGTAAGGGCAGCACTTCTGCCGAAGGATATGTCATATATCCGGCAAAAGAGCTTAATGCTTCTGGAAATTATACATTGAGAGGAATTCCTTACGATACAAACGAAACCCTATCTGATGGATTTATCTGGAATGCAACCACTTTTGGCGGCTTTAACTATCCTGTGAACAAACACAAGGATTTTGTAGCTCCTAAAAACTGGTGGGGAGAACGTCTCCAGTATGTTGAGGAAGATGGAGAAAACGAACTTGGCAAAAACAATCCCGGAAACCATGTAATAGGTGAAGACGAACTTGTATATACTACTCGTCCATTTTCCAATAAGTACGAACTTGTTTCAGACCTTGAATTGAATGCTAAAACAACTCCTGAAGAGCTTGGGGGAATGTTTTACTATAAGCTTGCATGGTTTGGAAAACAATATGTTACCGTTGGAAACGATTCTACCCAGCTTGCAAACCTCGTATTCGATCAGAAATCTGATAAAAAACAACTAAAGGCTGGAGATTCCTGGGATCTTGGGAAAAACTATTCTCTGGAAGTTAATCAGGTAGATGTAGAAGGAGAAAAAGTCTGGTTCACATTATATGAAAAAGGAGAAGAACTTGAATCAGGAATTGTCAATACAAACGGAACAATTGCTGACAAGACCTTCACGACAACTGCAGATTTCGGAGATAAGAAAGACCAGCTCTACTTTGTAACTTATGTGGATACTGTATTCACGAGTGCTACTGACTCTTTTGCGGTATTCAAATATACATGGCTCATAGACAAAGATAACGTGATGCTTATCGAAAATGGAGACGAATATCAGGGTTTTGAAGTAAAGAAAGCTTCAGAAAACGAAATTGTCCTGAAAAACTCGAAATCGATAACTCTCAATATAGATAAGGATGTAAAGAACTATTTTACGGATTCCTGGTATTTCCAGACCTCAGACGAAGGTAAGGGCAGCACTTCTACAGAAGGATATGTCATCTATCCGGCAACTGACGTTATTATAGAAGATAATGCCACTTCAGGACCCGCAGGAAACATGACCTCTACAAAAGAGGCAAATGCAACAGAAGAAAAAGGTAATTTAACAGAAAAAGTAACAGAAACGACTGTTAACAATACTGATTCTAAAATAGCCTCGAATGAACCTGCTTCCTCTGCTCCTCTTATCCAGAATAAAGCTGAAGATTTAAAAAGCAGTGATATTCCTGAAGAGGAAGCAGGCGGAGAAGAAGCTTCCTCAAAAGCCCCTGGTTTCGAAGTGCTTGGAGGAGTTTTCGGGATCGCTCTATCTCAGGCTCTTCTAAAAAGGAGGGACTAAGGAAATTATTATAAGAGTGACAATATAAAAGAAGGAATCAGGAGATCGATCAAGAACGATCTTTCCCTCCCTAATTCTCTATAAAATCTAAATCATATATTTTAAAAAAAATGTATTCAAGTATTATATTCTGATATAAATATTTTAGATTGTTTTTTAATATCTAATATGTTTCATTAAACCTGTTTCATGTATGTCCTTTTACAAATTTACCAGGTGATTAGTAGGGTAATTTACAAAAGTGGGTTTTTATGATGACGAAAAAAAAGTTTTTAGTACTTTCTGTTTTCCTGACAGCCTTGATCTTAATGACAGCGGGCTGTACTGACCAGGACAGTGCTCAGGCAGAAATATCGGCTGAGAATACTGCCGGAGGATCACAGCATGCGGCTGTGTCGCAGCATGTGGATGTTGTTAATCTGAGTGGTGAAGATTATGGTTATCCACAGCCTTTTACGATATACCCGCGGGGTCCAGGTTCATCAAAAGTTGGAATGATCTTTGACAGTCTGTTAGAAAGAGATGAAAAAGGTATAATTCCCTGGCTGGCTGAAAGCTGGAATGTTAGTTCAGATGGAACAGAATATACAATTCATCTTCGGGAAAGTGTCAAGTGGAGTGATGGAGAATCATTTACGGCAAGTGATGTCAAATTTACTTTCGATTATGAAAAGGAACATGTACCTGTCTCAGGTGGAATTGAGTCCGGTATTGTAGATAATGTTCAGATTGTGGATCCAAATACCGTCAAGTTCGTTCTGAATCAGCCTGTTTCAACTTTTCTGTACAAGCTTACAGGTTTTAAGATCATACCTGAACATATATACAAAAAGGTATCAGATCCTGCCAGTTTCCTTGATTCACAGGCAGTCATCGGCACTGGCCCATTTATTCTTGATGAGTACAATAAAGAACATGGGACATATAGGTTTGTGGCAAACGATAATTTCTGGGGACCCGAGACTGCCGTTAAATCCGTTGAGTTTATTCCAGTCAGCGATTCACTGGTATCTTTTGAACAGGGAGAAATAGATTTCACAAGCATATCTCCTGATACACTTGACCGGTTCACATCAGATTCTGATATAAGAGTAGTCCAGCAGCCGGCTTTCTGGGGCTACCAGTTTTATTTCAACATGAAAAAATGTCCTGAGCTTAATGACAGTAAAATAAGGCAGGCTTTTGCTTACGCCATTGACCGTGACGAGCTGGTGGAAAAGATTGCAAGAGGTGCAGGGAAAGCCGGCAAAATGGGCATACTTCCTGAAGACCACGTCTGGTATAACCCTGACCAGTCGGAATATAACTACAGTCCGGAGAAGGCAGGAGCATTGCTTGACGAGGCCGGATGGACAGATACTGATGGAGACGGAATACGTGACAAAAAAGGGGAAAAACTGTCATATGTATTATCTCTTGGCAATGGCGAAGTCCGTATCGGCGAACTTATAAAAGAGAGACTGAGCGAAGTAGGAATTGACGTTCAGGTGCAGGCTCTTGAGAGCAAGTCCCGTGATACTAATTTAAAGAAAGGAGATTTTGAACTTCTCGTCAGCGGTTTTGGTGGTTGGGGACAAGACGCAGATTATCTTCGTACAAGATACTGTGACACGGGTTCAAAGTCAGAAAGTGTATCCTCCGGTGCGGCAGTATTTGGTTACCATAATGACACTCTAAATGCTCTTGGTGCCCAGGAATTGCAGGAATTGGACGATAATAAACGGAAAGAAATAGTATATGATATGCAGACCGCGCTTGCAAATGATGTACCCGCAATCCCGCTCTATTATACTACATCGTATGATGTATGGCGCATTTCAAAATATGATGGCTGGATGAATATGTACGATCACCATGCAAGAACACACAGCATTCTTTCGTATCTTGAGAGGGATGGAATTGCAGAAAAAAGATGATATTAACAACCTAATCGAGTGCTGGAAAAAAGCCACTGAAAATGGGCTGATCCTGGACGAGGGTAGGATGGCAGAGTTCTGGAACAAACGCTCTGAGAACTATGCCAATAACATTGAAAAAGACAAAAGAAAGAAGAGAACCGATGAGATTCTCGAATTTTTTGAAGAAGCCGGTTTTAATCCGGAAGGTTCCAGAGTTCTGGATATCGGGTGTGGGCCCGGTACCCTCTCTCTTCCTCTTTCAAGGCTAGGAGCAGAGGTGACTGCACTTGACATCTCATCCGGAATGCTCAACAAACTCAAAGATGCTGTAAAAAAGGAAGCTCTTCCGGTAGATGTCATCGAATACTCCTGGTGGACGGCAGACATAGATGACCTTGGATTCCGGAACAAATTTGACCTTGTAATTGCCTCCATGACCCCCGGGATAAGGGATATTGAAAACTTTAATATGATGATGGCCTGCTCAAAAAATCTCTGTTACTACAGTAACTTTTTGAGAAGAGACGAGGACAGAGCGTATCGTGATATCCGGAGTTCAATACTTGGTGAAAACTCTGTGAATAATATGAATGGCATAATTTATCCATTCATGTATCTCTATCTCTCAGGTTACAAACCATCAGTCCGGATCAATCATTCCGAATGGAAAGAAGAATTGAACTGGAGAGAAGCTGCAGAGCAGGCAATAGATTTCGTTGGGCGAGGCAGGGATTTTGATGACGAAACAAAGGAAAAAATAATGGATTATTATCAAAATGCCTCCCAGAACGGGATCTATTGCTCCGAATCTGATGTATATACCGGTATGATGATCTGGGAAGTCAACGGCAGATGATTGGATGGAAAAGGACAAGAATTCGTTTATTTTTAGGTTGTTATCGACCCTTTTTGTAATTCTTGCAATAAACTTTTTTCTTCCAAGAATGATGCCAGGAGACCCGTTCACAACCACTTCCGCAGAGGAGGTTGGAGAAGAAATTATTGTTATGACAGAAGAACAGCACCTTTACTATATGAATTATTACGGACTTGACAGGCCGTTGTATGAACAATTTTTAGTATATATAAAGAATCTGATGACGGGCAATCTGGGAAGGAGTATTTATTACAAAATGCCGGTCAGTGATGTAATATTGCTCCGTCTCCCCTGGACTATGTTAATTGTCGTGGGTGCTACAGTAATCAGTACAATCTTCGGTGTGGTTCTTGGAACACTTTCGGCAAAGAACCGGAAAAAGGGCAGTGACAAAGTTATGATGACGGGTATGATTGCCTTTGCAGAAATTCCTTCATTTCTGCTTGGGCTGATTCTTCTGCTGATTTTTAGTGTATATCTCAGGCTTTTTCCGCTTGCAGGTGCCATTACTCCCTTCGCAGATTATAATGGCCCGGCAGAACAGGCATGGGATATATTGTACCATGCCTTTTTACCTGTTATCACTCTATCACTTACACAGCTGACCGGCGTGTACCTGCTTACCAGAAATACACTGATTACAGTGACCACAAAGGATTATATTAGGACTGCCCGAGCCAAAGGTCTTGGTGAAAAAACCGTGTGGACCCGGCATGCACTCAGAAATGCACTGCTTCCTGTAGTGACAAGAACAGGTTTTATGATCGGTATAATGATGGGTGGTGTTGTACTTGTTGAGAGTGTTTTCTGTTATCCTGGCATAGGAATGACACTCAGAAGTGCTGTAGTCTGCCGGGATTATCCTCTTATTCAGGGTATTCTCCTGGTAATTGCAGTCTCCATACTTGTCTGCAATCTGCTGGTTGACAAAATATACGGGAAACTTGATCCGAGAGTTGTGATATGATAAAGGATATTGCTGCCTTTGAAAATGCCAGAATACTCTCTTTTATTCAGGCTTTAAATATTGACAGAATTGTTAGCAGTATCGCTAAGACCTTTTCCAGGTTCAGTACTGAAGGTAAAATTGGTGTCCTTGGCATTATCTGTATCATTTTAATGGCAATTTTTGCTCCTGTGATTACAATTTATTCTCCTCAGAAGATTACAGGTGATTCACTCGAACCTCCAGGTCCCGGACACATACTTGGAACCGATGAACTTGGTATGGATATCTGGTCACAGATATGTTATGGTGCAAGAATGAGTCTTACAATAGGTCTTGCAGTAGCCTTTGCAGCAGGTTTTGGTGGAGGAGCTATTGGAATACTGGCAGGATATATGGGAGGGCACATTGATCAGGGACTTATGAGGGTAATTGATGTGACAATGGCTCTTCCAAGTTTTCCTCTTCTGATTGTAATATCTGCTTTTCTTGGACCAAGTATTCTTAACGTAATTCTTATACTTGTTCTTTTCAGCTGGGCAAAACCAGCACGTATTGCCCGTTCCCAGACGCTGTCATTAAAGAAGAACAACTATATTATTGCCGCTCGGAATTACGGTGCAAAGCCATTTTACCTGCTCTGGAGGCATATATTTCCTGAAGTTATGCCTGTTCTGCTTGTGTTTATCATCGGTATATCTTCACATGCAATCATAGCCGAAACAGGACTTGCCTTTCTGGGCCTTGGAGATCCTACTTCCAAGAGCTGGGGGATGATGCTTAATCATGCAACAAGTTTCAGGTCGATATATTTTACACCTTACTGGCAATGGTGGTTATTGCCCCCGTTGTTTATGCTTATTTTTCTCCTGCTCTGTCTTGCGTTCATAAGCAGGGATATGGAAAGGATACTTGATCCAAAATTACAGATAAAGAAAGGTTTCTGATTATGAGTCTGCTTAGAATCAATAATCTTAAATGTCACTATCTGACTGACTTTGAAATTGTTAAAGCTGTCGACGGCATTTCTTTTGAAATTGAAGACGGAGAAATTCTGGGTATTGTTGGAGAATCCGGAAGTGGCAAGACCACTGTTGCACTTGGGATCATGGGACTTTTGCCGGAAAATACAGCCTTTTCCGGCGAAATTCTTTACAGAGATGAGGTAATCTCTTCTTTGCCCGAATCCGGGATGGACAGATTCAGATGGAAAGATATTGCAATTGTTTTTCAGAACAGCCTTGAAGTTCTGAACCCAGTTCTGAAAGTAGGCGTCCAGGTAACTGAACCAATTCTAAAGCATCTTGATATCAGCCCTGACAAAGCCCGGAGTAAATGCGCTGACCTGTTCCGGACTGTGGGCCTTGACCCAAAATGGATGGATTTGTATCCGCACCAGCTCTCCGGAGGTATGAGGCAGAGGGTTCTTCTGGCAATGGCTCTTTCATGCGATCCCAAATTACTCATTCTTGATGAAGTTACTTCGGCGCTTGATGCATTTACACGAAAGGAGATCCGCGACCTTCTGGTTGACCTTCAGGAAAAGAATGGTTATACGATGATACTGATCTCTCACGATATCACTTTTGTTTCTTCCGTGGCATCTCGGATATCTGTCATGTATTCGGGAAAGGTTGTTGAAACCGGCCCTGTAAGGGACATTCTTGTCTCTCCACGTCATCCTTATACGAGGGGCCTTGTCCACTCGACTCCGGATATTTTCGTTTATAAAGATTTATGGGGAATTCCCGGGGATGTACCTGCAGGAGATGAGTTTAAAGGTTGTCCTTTTAGCCCGAGATGCACGCAAAAAATCGATATCTGCAGTAAAACTTCCCCGGTTTTGAAGCCAATTGGAAGAGGTCGGGAAATTGCCTGCCATAGAGGTGGTATAGCAAATCTTCTGGAAGCCAAAAACCTGAGTTTCAGCTATCGTCTGCCAGATGGAGCATATCTTCAGGCAGTTGATAATGTTAATCTGGAAGTGAGGGAAGGAGAGGTTCTTGCAATTGTCGGTCAGACCGGTTCAGGAAAGTCAACCCTTGCACATATCCTTGCAAATGTGATAAAGCCCGAATGCGGAGATGTATTGTTTATGGATGAGAATGTCAACGAGGGAAACTGTGGAAACAGGGTCAATGGCATTCAGATAGTATTCCAGGATCCGTTCAGTTCAACCAGCAACAGGTTTACTGTTCTTGATGCAATCAAAGAGCCTCTTTATATCAATAAGATTGGGTCCAATGGAGATAGACTGCAAATGGTTAAAAATGCCCTTGAACTTGTTCATCTTCCCAGTGTTGATAATTTCCTCAGTAAATATTGCTGTGAACTTAGCGGCGGGCAGAGGCAGAGGGTTGCACTTGCCAGAGCAATGATTATGGAGCCAAAGCTTCTTATTGCCGATGAGATAACTTCGGCTCTGGATGTTTCAACCTCTGCAAATGTATTGCGTCTTTTAAAGGGCCTTCAGAACAGGAGAGGATTTGCAATGATATATATTTCTCATGATCTCTCCCTGACACTGAAGATTGCTGACAGAATAGCCGTTATGAATTCCGGAAAGATTGTAGAGATGGGTAATTCCCACGATGTAATGCTTTCACCTTCGGATGAATATACAAAAAGGCTTGTGGGTTCAAGAATAGGGCTGTGCTGTCATAATCATTAGGCATGACCGATCTTATTTTTACAATTTAAAAATTTGCACTGTTTATTTTTGTCAATAAAAGGTGAATTTCTGATAGTTGTTCAAAAATCCCTGTTGAAGGTTTTGTTAATATGAGTGCAATAATAATTAAAGAGCTAACGAAAAAATTCGGGGAGTTTACTGCTGTGGACAGTGTCTCATTTTCGGTTGAGACCGGAGAGCTTTTCGGGCTTCTAGGCCCTAATGGTGCGGGGAAGACTACTATAATCAATGTGCTGACAACTCTTCTCCTTCCAACGGCAGGTAATGCTGAAATTGCAGGATATGATCTTCGAAAATGTCCTGATGAGATCAGGAATAATATAGGAATAATATTTCAGGATCCCTCACTTGATATAGGGCTTACAGGAAGGGAAAATCTTGAGTTTCACGCCATGATGTACAGCATTGGTTCAGATGAACGGAAAAAAAGAATCCGTGAAGTGCTTGATGTTGTAGGTCTAACTGATAAAGCTGATATTCTTGTTGAAAATTATTCGGGTGGGATGAAGAGGCGGCTTGAAATTGCAAGGGGACTTATTCATTATCCAAAGATTTTGTTTCTGGATGAGCCTACTCTTGGGCTTGATGCACAGACCAGGAGATCAATATGGGATTATATTAAAGACCTGAACAGAAATTATGGAACGTCTGTCATTCTGACTACCCATTATATGGAAGAGGCTGATTACCTCTGTGATCGCATTGCGATAATTGATCATGGAAGGATAATTGCACTTGATACTCCATCAGGTCTGAAGCAACGTCTTCGGGGAGATTGTGTCAGCCTGATTATTGAGGGGAGAGTTGAACTTATTGCTGCTGCACTTAAGGAGAAAGAATGGGTAAAGGAAATTGTTCCGAGCGAAAAAACGCTTGATGTTACTATCTCGGATTATGAGAAAAACATTCCTGATATTTTCCAGACTGCTGGCAATCTGGGTGTTGGAATTAGTTCGATAAATTTCAGTAAACCAAGTCTTGAGGATGTTTTTATCTGCCTGACAGGCTCAAGAATACGGGAGCAGGAAGGCAGCAGACAGTCAGTCAGGCGTGAGCGAATGAGAAGGAGGATGCTCCGATGATTCAGGGAAAAGTTATATACATTCTCTGGCGGCGTGAGATGATAAAGTACTTCAGGGCAAGATCCAGGGTAGCAGGTGCTATTGGCATGCCGGCTTTTATGCTGGTTTTTCAGGGTATGGGTTTTAGAAAAGTTGAATTTCCGGGTTTGCCTGAATCGATAGGATACTTTCAGTATCTGGTACCTGGTATTATTGGGATGACTCTTCTTTTTACAGCTGCTTATGCAGGTATGAGTGTCATAATGGACAAGCAGTTTGGATTTTTAAAAGAGATTATGGTGACTCCTGCAAACAGAGTCTCTATTGTTCTTGGGATGATCTCCGGAAGTGCAACCACCTCAATAATTCAGGCACTCATTATTATGATGATGTCAGTACTTCTTGGCTTCAAACTTCCCTTTATTTCTGCGATTTTATCTTCTCTCGTGATAATGGTACTTATTTCGGCAATATTTATTAATATAGGGCTGATTTTGTCTTCTATATTAAAAGACTTTCATGGATTTAGCACGGTTATTAATTTTATTGCATTTCCACTCTTCCTATTATCCGGAGCTTTGTTTCCGGTCGCGAATTTACCTGCTCCGATAAGGATTCTGTCTTATTTTGATCCGCTGACATATGGTGTGGATGCTTTACGGGGAGTATTAATTGGATATTGCGAATACTCAATCGCTCATGACGTATGTATTCTTTTAACACTGGCAGTTCTGATGATCTGCACCAGTGGTTATTTCTTCAAGAGGGCTACGATATGATGAATTTTAATTGGTTATCGATTA
>CAZCKG010000050.1:0-11231 GCA_964498825.1 uncultured Methanosarcinales archaeon | reverse complement strand
TAGAGGTACTGTAGACGGGAAAATTCTCAGCCATATGTTGAAAAAAGAGATAGACTATTTTATTAATCAGGGATAAACTCCTGCTTTTTTCTCTATTTCATTTTTTTCTCTATTTCATTTTTTCTCTATTTCATTTTTTCTCTATTTCATTTTTTCTCTATTTCATTTTTTCTCTACTTCATTTTTTTTCTCTACTTCATTTTTCTTTTCAAAAATAGTTAATAGTTAAAAGTGAGGATTTAAGGCTTTGGTATTGTACATAAAAAGAAATATTTTTATACATGTCAATTCTATTGAATTCATTATTATAAAACGGTTTATATAACTGTTATCTGCAAAACACTCTGTCTTATCTTCCAGATATGAAATAAATTTGCATAATCCGTATTTAGAAGATAGCAATTTGAATGGGTGGTACAAGCTGTCCGAATTTCAAAAATTAAATATACTCCATCAAATGTAAATATTAAATATATTATGTGATTTTAGACCTGACTGTAACACTTTCTGGTTCTAGACAGGTGTTGCTAAAAATGGTTTAAACCCCCACCTCCTTAATCACAAAAGAGAAGTGGAAGTTCCAGAGTAAAAGTACGAAAGTAATACCAGGAGATTCCTCATGAAAGTACTGCTTGTAGACGACGACCCCTTGTTTTTGGAGTTATCTCAAACCTTTCTGGAAGTTTTCCACCATATAGCTTCTGATACTGTGGACTCTGCCAGGGAAGCGCTCCAGAAGCTGGAGAAGGACTCTTATGATGTCGTAATTTCGGATTATGATATGCCTTTTATGGATGGGATCACCTTCCTGAGGACAATCCGTAATAAAAGTATTAATATTCCTTTTATCCTGTTTACAGGAGTAAGCAAAGATGAAGTTATACATAAGGCAATAGAAAACGGCGTAAACTCTTTTATTCAAAAAGTCGGAGACCCAAAAGCTCAGTATTCCGAATTATCAAAGAGCATCTGGCAGGTTGTAAGCGGTAGTAGTTCAATTTGCTAAAAAGCGAAAATTGTTTTAATATTATAATAGCTTGTAATTCAGGTAGACTGCAGTGTGTCATTTATTTCTCTAATTTTTGACTTTTCCCTTGAAATCTGTTTTTAATCTGATTTTTGATATACTACAAATTTTTATTATATTATGTGGGTCTGGTCGTTTAACTGCTTTTAAAACACAATATTTAAACTGGATAACAGTTTTTATGCATGAAATTACTATGTCATAACTTTATACTATAGTTAACTCAAAAAAGGTTATAAATAAATTACAAACTGATCTCCATGCACGTGAAAACTCAGCAAATCCTTAAGGTCTTCGAAGAAATCAATAAAATTCCGCGCTGTTCGAAGCACGAAGAAAAGCTTTCATTCTGGCTGCAGGAATGGGGCAGATCCAGAGGCTTTGAAGTGAAAGCCGATGCTCTAAACAATGTCCTCATCAAAGTCCCTGCAACTCAGGGATATGAAAACTCTCCAATACTGATTCTGCAGGGGCATATGGACATGGTCTGCGCAAAGAGTAAGGATTCAGAGCATGACTTCTCAAGAGATCCTATAGAATGTGTTTATGATGGGGATTGGCTGAGAGGAAACGGGACTTCTCTTGGTGCAGATAATGGGATTGCGCTGGCAATCGGGCTTGTACTTTCAGAAGCCGGAAAGAATGGGGAAATAGAGCATCCTCCACTTGAACTACTTTTTACTGTAGATGAAGAGACAGGTTTGACAGGAGCATCCGGGTTTGAAGCCGGGTTTATTGAAGGTAAGATGCTTCTTAACCTGGACTCTGAAGAAGAAGGGGTCTTCATAGCAGGATGTGCTGGAGGGCAGAATTCACTTATTATCCTTCCTGTTGAGTGGGAACTGTTTGATTATGAAAAAGAAGGTGGATTTGATCTTTTCAGGCTTCTGGTTGAGGGGCTGGAAGGAGGCCATTCGGGAGTTGAAATCCATAGGCAGAGAGCAAATGCAATCCAGTTGCTTATCCGGACTCTGGCTGAATTAAAAACGAAAATTGGGGCAGAAAGCATCAGGCTTGTTCTGTTAAGCGGGGGCAGTGTTCATAACGCAATCCCTAATTCCTCAGAAGCATTTGTTGCACTTGATAAAAGCAAAATAGAAAAAGCTGAAGAAATAGTGTCTGAGCTCCGGAAGACCTTTAAAGCTGAATATGCAAAAACTGACTC
Organism: uncultured Methanosarcinales archaeon; assembly: GCA_964498825.1. Taxonomy (GTDB): domain Archaea; phylum Halobacteriota; class Methanosarcinia; order Methanosarcinales; family Methanosarcinaceae; genus Methanosarcina. The sequence continues at coordinate 9,039 of CAZCKG010000050.1, read as the reverse complement.
AGAACTCATTCTGAACTTGAAAGAGACTGATGTAAAAACAGTTTTTGAAACTTCTGGGAGTAAAATTCTCAGGAGAGAAATACCCGATGATAGAGTTTTTTCTTTAAAAACGGAAGAAAGGTTTATAGGGCTGCTCCTTGGCCTGCCTCATGGGGTTTACAGATTATCGGACGTTATTTCCGGCTTTGTTGAAACTTCAAATAACCTGGCAACTGTGAGGACAACGGAAAAGGAAGTGAAAATAATTTCAAGCCAGCGCAGTTCGCATATGTCCCGATTGGCTGAAGTTACAGGAAAAGTCGAAGCTGTGGCAAAACTGGCAGGCGCAAAGGTTGAGCATGAGCCAGGATATCCTTCCTGGGAACCTGATCTTGAATCAGGGCTGCTTTCGAGATGCAAACATGTCTATACGGAAACCTTTGGGAAAGAGCCGAAAGTAGATGTAGTGCATGCAGGGCTCGAGTGCGGAGTGATTGGCTCAAAATGCATGGGTATGGAAATGGTTTCTTTTGGGCCGACAATCGAAGATCCCCATTCGCCTGCAGAAAAGATTTTTGTCCCTTCCATTGAAAAGATCTGGATTTTCTTAGTAAACTTGCTGAAAAGCTATCGATTATTAAAAGCAACTGTTGAAAAATAACTTAAAAAATAACTTAAAAAGAATGGTGAACTGTAAAGAAGAGGTTAATTGATAATCCTGATTTCAGTCTCCTTTTTCGTCTGGTAACCAGCTCGATTTACTGTCCGTGGAAACCATCTCTCCTATGGCTGTCAGACATTCCCCCTCCTCGCTACTTCCCTTAGCTATGTGCGAACGCACCTTCATGAAGTAAGCCAGAGCTGCAATTGGTAAAGCATACCCTATTCCGTAAACAGCCAGGTTTACTTCTTGAGGTTCGAAGATAATGCTCAAGAAATTAACTCCCAGCACAACAACAGTTAGCCCTACAAGGTTTAACTCCAATTTTTCAATGTCATCTATTTTCAGCCATCCAGGTAAAGGGAGCGGCTGGATAAATAACTGATAGAGCCCAAAAGATGTAAGGAAAAGTACTGTACCGACCAGAAAAAGATGAACAGTTTCCACAATTTCAACAATAATATTTTTTTCTGGGCTCGTCTCTGCTATTCCTACAATCAGTTTTCCCACGAAGTGAACAATGTCGAAGCCGCCTTTAATAAACAAAGCACAAGCTGCGATTGCCAGTCCTATTACGGGAATCAGTACGAAGAAACGCATTCCTGCAATAAACCTTACAACTTTCATTGGCAAACTCCTTTTGTTTTGTCTTTCTGTCTCTATTCATTGTAAGCCTGCATTTCACAAGGACATCATATAAGCCGATAGGACCCCTTCGATCAACATCTTCTGTGTCATGTTAGAACAAAAAGGTACCCGGATAAATGTACCTATTAGAAACTCCACCATCAAGTGCTTCCTATTCCCTGCAAAAGTTTATCCATTACCTGATCAACGGTAAAGCTGGCTGCTCTCTGACGCGGAGGAAACTCTTTGAATGTCGCCAGAAAATCTCCCACTACACCCTGGGCAGGCACCAGCAAGAAAGCATGATCCAGTAGCCAGTCGTAGTAAGTATTTGAAGTCTGGTCTGCCCTCTCATAAGGGTCTGTACGCAGGTTGAATATTTTTGGTACACGTAGCTGGACAAAAGGTTCAGCCCAGACCTGTAATGTGCCAATGGCACGCTGCTCCATAAAGACCATTTTCCAGTTGTCATACCTTATTGCTACCAAATCTCCATCATCGGAGAAGTAAAAGAACTCGATACGCGGGGATTTTTCCTCCTTCCCTGTGAGATAAGGAAGCAAGTTATAGCCATCAAGATGTACAGTGAAAGTTTTGTCCTCTGCTTTGTAGCCTTTTTTTAGTTTTTTCTTAATATCCGGCTCTCCGGCGGCTGCAAGGAAAGTGGGCAGCCAGTCAAGGTGACTCACAATCTCGTTAGAAACCATGCCTGCCGGGATCTTACCAGGCCAGCGCACTATTTCCGGGACGCGGAAGGCACCTTCCCAGCAGGAGTTTTTCTCATTACGAAATGGGGTCATGGCTGCATCTGGCCAGGTATTCATATGGGGCCCGTTGTCAGTGCTGTAGAGGACGATAGTGTCTTCTGCAATGCCAAGTTCGTCCAGCAAATTCAAAAGTACCCCCACCTGCCGGTCATGTTCGATCATGCCATCATGGTATTCTGACTGCCAGCGCCCAGATTGTCCCCTTATCCTCTCCGGAATATGGACTCTAAAGTGCATCCAGGTGGTATTGAACCAGACGAAGAACGGCTTTCCAGCTTCATGCTTGCGCTTAATAAAATCGATTGCTGCGTCCATAAACTCCAGATCTACGGTTTCCATGCGTTTTCTGGTCAGCGGGCCGGTGTCTTCTACGCGACCGTCGGCATAGCTACGGATTACTCCCCTAGGTCCATAGTTCTTCTTAAAATTCGGAAAATCTTTTTCAGGAGGATAGTCCGGATTTTCCGGCTCCTCTTCGGCATTGAGGTGATAGAGATTGCCGTAGAATTCATCAAACCCGTGGTTTGTAGGCAGGTATTCGTCCCTGTCTCCGAAATGGTTCTTTCCAAATTGGCCTGTTGCATATCCCAGTGGTTTAAGCAGTTCGGCGATTGTCGGGTCCTCGGGCTGAATTCCGATCTTGGCCCCCGGCATTCCCACCTTGCTTAATCCTGTACGGAATACACTCTGTCCTGTAATGAACGCTGCCCTGCCAGCAGTACAGCTCTGCTCCCCGTAAGAGTCCGTAAATCTAATACCTTCGTTAGCTATTCGGTCAATGTTAGGTGTTCTGTATCCCATCAGCCCGTCGCTGTAACAACTCAGGTTGCTGATTCCAATGTCATCTCCCCAGATGACCAGTATATTTGGTTTTTTTTCTGTCACTCTTAGCCCCCTAATACATGTTATTGATTTGTATTTCGGATTTCAGGTCTCTTTCTCTTCAGGCCATGACAGCGTTTGAACTTAATTCCGCTGCCGCAGGGACACAGAGTATTGCTTCCGGCCTTTGAAAAAGCGTCTTCAAGGGTCAGGACTCGCATCACCTCTGATGCCGGGTAGCCCCTGCGTATTAGACCTGCCATGATCTGCATCGGAAAATCTATGTGCCGGAAAAAGTTTTTCCAGCCCTTACAAAGGTAGTTCAGACCGGGTTCCCCTGCAGAAGTAGTCAGAAAGCGATTTTTTGGACATTCTCCCCTACAGGCAAAAAGAACATCACATTCACGGCACACCCGTGGCAGAGCATCTCTTTTATCCTGCCCGAACCTGTACTGCCTTTTTAAAGCAGCAAGTTCTCCTATCCCTTTCTCCATGATATTTCCCAGCAGGTAGTCAGGCTCTACAAAGTGGTCGCATGAGTAGAGATCTCCATTATGCTCCAGAGCAAGTCCTATACCACATGTTTCCTCAAAAACGCACATACCTGAGGACAGCCCAAGCCATCTTCGCACAGAAGCTTCAAAGGTTTGTACGAAGACCCTGCCCACATCATTTCTCACCCATTCATCGAAAACGCAGCTTAGAAAGCTTCCAAGTTGCTCAGGCAGTACCGAACGATCCGAAACCCTGTCCCCTTTCTGGTAAAGGGTATAACCTTTTTCATCTATTCTCTCTACAACCGGAATAAACTGAATCCAATCTGTTCCTGCTTCATCCCGCAGGAAGCGATAGACTTCCAGCGGATAGTCAGCATTGACCCGGTTGACTGTAGTCAGGACATTATACTTCACGCCGTGTTTTTGCAGCAGGCGAAGTCCTCGCATTACCTGTTCGAAAGTCCCCTCCCCTTTTTTGTCCACCCGATAGGCATCGTGCAGTTCACGTGGACCGTCGATGCTTATCCCGATGAGAAAGTTGTTTTCCTTAAAGAACCGGCACCATTTTTCGTCCAGCAGCGTGCCATTGGTTTGCATTGTGTTCTCAAACGTCATGCCTGGTTTTCTGTACTTTTCCTGCAGTTCTATAGCACGCCTGTAAAAATCAATGCCCATAAGAGTGGGCTCACCCCCCTGCCAGGCAACTGTTACCTGCGGGCTTCTGTGGGCTGCAATAAGTTGACAGATGAAGTTTTCCAGTACTTCATCTGACATATGGAATCTGCTTCCGGAATAGAACAGTTCTTTGTTGAGAAAAAAACAGTAGGAACAGGCCAGGTTACATATCGCTCCGGTAGGTTTTGCCAGCACGTGGATTCTGGGTGGCAGATGGTTTTGCGTCATTCAGTATTTTCTCCCTGCATTGGAATGACCTGATTCCTTGATCAGTTTGCCTCTCACATTCACGATCACACTATAGATTTTCCTGTGAACTCAAAAGGAGGCTGGTAGTCAGGTGTTATCGATGCTCCATGAACTGAGTCGCATATGCTTCCACTGGTTAGCCCGAGCAGGAGTGAAATATAGCGCGGTAGTATGCATGTCGCTGTAAGCAAGCCTCCCGCACCAGACAATCAGGTTAAGTGTCTGGATAGGGCTGCCATAGCACCCAAGTTGTCCGAATCCTAAATCGTCCAGCACAATAAAAAGAACATTTGGAGCTCCCTCTTTGGCACGCAATGGTTCCGGCCAGGCTGGTTCAGACTGGTCAAATGTACGCCCGATTACACCTGGAAAAGTAGTTCCTGATTTGTATTCTTTCAGTGGCATCTATCCCCCTTTTAATATTAAAATTTATGAGAATTTATTAGATCAAAAATGATGAGATGAGCTGAATTTATCCCAATCCAACACTTATTTCATCACTGAATCTATATTCTTGCCTTGAGCTAATTTCCGGGAATATATATTCCCGGAAAGGTTTTTTGATCAAATTTTAATGCGCTGGGACTGCTTCTTCTTCAGCGAATGTCTCATGCAGTTTTTTCTCTTCTTCTGCAGACAGATTGGTAGCAATGATTTCAAACTTGAATTGTTTCATGGCATCTGCGACTTTATCTTCTACAGCATCACTGGTCATTAAAAAGAGAGCTGAGGTACCTTCAGTCACTTTGCTGCGTATTGACTTTATAAAATCTTCACTGATACCTACATGGGCCATTGAACCTGCCAGTGCTCCCATTGCTGCCCCGACAACCATCCCAAATATAGGAATAAAGAAAATAAGGCCAAAAAGCAAACCCCAAAAAGCGCCACTAAACGCTCCGGCACCTGTTAAATTGCTCAAATGCTTTGTTTTCGGCTTCTTTTTTCCCTCAGGCCAGGTAACTATCGCTGCGTCATGCAAATTAATCAGTTGCTTTTTGCTCAAATCCTCAATAACTTCAAGTGCCTGTTCCGCACCGTTCGCGGTGTGAAATTTTAGAACTGTTAAAGTTGTCATTACTCAAACTCCTTTTCTGCTTTCGGATTTATTTTTAGGTTTATCGTGCTAGCTCACCAATCAAGACGGGACTTTATTGTTTCTCTTTTTTGTAATTTCTAATCGGAAAGCTGAGGTAAGCTCTGGAGAGAGTAAAAAGAAGCTGTTTTTAGCTGGTGACATGTATCATTTGCCTGCCAAAGTTTCTGTATCTATTTTTCAACAGGTCTTTTTTAGAACTGTACATCCTGGGTTCAAAGTTTCTGATAAATATCTGATATTTTATTTTGGACCCAAAAACCAGGCATATTATATTTTCGACTCTCCCTTTTTTTCGAACTGTGATATCTACCCCCAGAGTCCACAGCCCATAATTACAGTTATATGTTTAGTTTTTTATGTATATTATATTATACTTATTTTTTTATTTTATTATGCTCGTTTTTCCTTGTAATCATAAGTCTATTTAGTGCCAACCTTAACCCCTGAAATCATTGTCTTCTTTTGAAATTTTTGATTCATTTCCTTGATTGACGAAGTGAATGATATTATGTAAAGATGGCATTGCAATATTCGCACTAAACAGGGCTTTGTAAATTGCTGTGTTGAGCCTGTCCTCTGAAATCTTGGTTTCCACGAAGTTTTCTATCCAGCATCTGACTTTGAACTTCACACCGAATTCGGTAAAATCGAATAAAAGTGCCTGTATAGGTTTATCTTTCATGATCCAGTCTTCGTGAGCCAGAGTCTCAAGAATAAGATTTCGAACATACTCGATATCCGGACCGTATGATATTATTACATAAGTTTCGACACGGAACATTATATTGGGCATGGAATAATTCGTAATAAGTTCTTTTCCGATAACAGAATTGGGAATTGCTACCTGACGGTTGTCCCTGGTAAGAATGCGAGTTGACCGCCAGCTGATCTCCATCACATCTCCCCAGGTATTGAGCTTCTCTATAAATATACGATCTCCTATTCTGAAGGGGCGGTCAATGGAGATTGCAATCCCGGAAATGATGTCAGCAAGCGTATTCTGGGCTGCAAGACCAATTATAATGCCTCCGATTCCGAGAGCAGTAAGTGATTGACGAAGCGAAGCCTCTTCAATTCCGAAATGTTCTAGAAGTATGATGAAGGCAAGAAAACCAAATACAAGTTGAGATATATACTGTACAGGGCGGATAGCTCGGTGGTCGATTTCTTCCAGATCTTTCAAAGGCACTCTTGCTATGTACCAGTCTGAAGCAATGGATATCAAGCTAAGAATAATATATGCCGCTATGCACCAGTAGAGAAGAAAAAATAAACTATCAATGAGCCCTGTATAGGTCCCGAAAGACTTAGTGAATAGCCTTACTGCAGCTTGTGTGCCCTCCAGAATAATGAAACTCAGCAGGATAGTTTCTAAAAGACGAAAAATTTTATCGGCATCTTTTGTTTTTTTGATTATTGGCCAGAGCCAGCGTTTCAAAACAAACTGGATAATGATTATAGTACCAATCGTAACTAAGAGAACAACTATCAGCTTTAGGAGAACAACTCCGAGTGACAGTATTCGTTCAATATTTACTACTTATACCCCCGATATTTGATTCCGAATTAGGGACAATATAACGCCAATTGGCGGCTAAGATTCCCTAGTTACAGCTGCAATCTATGTAGATTTTCCCAGACTTTTGCCAACGATTAAGATAATTTTAGTTGGTTTCACAAAGATATGAAATTACGATCAACATCGTTAGTAAGAAACACTTTAGAGGTAAACCAGCCAAAGATTTCTGGAAAAAAATGAAAACAAAGATAGAGAAAAAATTGGCTTTTTAGCTCTTCTTCCCTCTCTCACTTTATTTTAGAATCGTCTTTCCTGCCTTATGCCCCACAGTCAATTTCCGGGAATATTCACATTTCCTTAGATGTGGTTTCTCGGCTAAGGTTTAGTATGCAGGTGCTGCTTCCTCTTCGGCAAAGGCGGCACGCAATTTGTCTTCTTCTTCTTTGGAAAGGTTGGAGGCAATGAGTTCAAATTTCATTCCCCTGGCAGCTTCTGCAACCTTATCCTGCACGGCAGCACTGGTCATCAAGAAAAGGGCTGATGTACCTTCTGTCACTTTACTGCGGACCGATCTTATGAAGTCGTCACTAATTCCCACATCAGCCATGGAACCACTCAATGCTCCCAATGTTGCTCCAACGACCAGCCCAAATATTGGAATAAAGAATATCAGGCCAAATAGCATACCCCAAAAGGCTCCACTAAGTGCACCTACCCCGGTCATACTGGTTAATTGTTTGGTTTTTGGCTTCTTTTTTCCTGCAGGCCAACTAACTATGGCTGCATCGTGCAGGGTGATCAGTTGCCTCTTTCTCAAATCTTCAATAACTTGAAGCGCCTTTTCAGCACCATCAGCAGTTTCAAATTTCAAAACGGTTAAAGTTGCCATTACTCGAATCTCCTTTTCTGCTTTCAGATTTGTTTCTCGTTTATTATGACAGCTCTCTGATCAAGAGGGAATGTTGTAACTGTCGTTTTCAATCTTTAACCGGAAAGCTGTGAATCAGGAAGAGTCGAAATAAATCATCTCATTAGCTTGTGACATGTGTTTTTTGCCCACCAAAATTCTGTAGCTATTTGCAACTGACAATTCTGGGGAAGCAGATTTCAGATCCGCATATTTTTTTCAACGGGTAGCCGAAGATAATTTTTTTGTGACCGAATATCAGGCATATTTTCTTTTTCGCCCCTCAGAGCACAATTCACCATACTCGGAAATTCGGGCATAGTATGTATAATCCGGGAAGGAAAGTAGATACTTTATAATCTTCTTCTCCCATCAGTCACTCAAACTGCCAATGAGAATCTTTCAGGTGTCAGGATGAAATGGCGAAAAACAACATCTTATGCCTGTACCCGACCAGTTTTGATATTATTGACCCCCCATTTTCTAATGAACCGCGCATTTTATCTAGAGTTAGCAGTCCAATGATTACTATTGTATATTTAGATTTTTATGTATATTATACTATACTTATCTCACAGTTTCATCAGGTTCGCTATTCTATGGGCTTCAGGGCCTTTAGAGTGCAGTAATCTATCCTTAAACAGATATCTAAAAACCCAAATTATTTTCACAGTAGAGTAATTGGCAATGTTTGTGCAGTAGATGAAAGCAACTATATGGTGTATTATAAGAAAAATAATTATTGAATTAATAAGAAAAAGAAGTCAGAAATCAGATAAAAGAATAGTTATATACAATCTATCTTAGTATTCTTTCCTTATAGACGAATTTTTTGCAGAATAATTAGCAATTTGAGTAATTAGTGATTTGTATTACTTAAGAGCAGCCCGAATTTTAAACTGAATGTTTAAGTAGCTAATTTTCGAAAGTGATGTGTTCTGTAGCTTTAATAGATTACTTTAACCCTTCCAACCTGCCCATTGGTTAATTGGACCTTTATCCCATGTGGATGGGTTGAAGAATTGGTCAAAATTCTCTTTACAATGCCTTGAGTTATTTTGCCGGTTCTCTGGTCTTGTTTTAAGACAATTCCTACGTTTAATCCTTCTTTAATGTTTGATCTTACATTGCCGTTATTCATGGCAGAAAGTAAATTTTGGATTATATAAACATGTGCTTTTGAAAAATTTAATTTTGAATTTGATGAATGTATATCCGTACTCGGTATCTGGGACTC
>CAZCKG010000049.1:0-11289 GCA_964498825.1 uncultured Methanosarcinales archaeon | reverse complement strand
ACATCTTCCGAATATTCGGAAGATCCGAGAACCCTGATTTCAAGGTTTTGGGCAGTCGCATGCAGTAGAAGGTTTTCCTTTTCAACCTCGGGGAATTCTGCAAGTACATGTACCAATTCCTCGCTTTCGAAAATGTCAATTAGTGGATCTTTTATTTCGGAGGGAAAGAGATTCTCTTCATTTTGAGAATATTCCGGAACGTTTCCGAACTCCCGGAGTTCTGGATCTTCCCCTGGGCGGTGAATGATAGAAAATCCGTAAACGAAAGGAACGGATTCTCCCATTTCTTCCAGGAGAGCTTCGATCATTTCTTCCAGGTTGTCAAATAGTTCAGATCCAAAATCTTCAAAGAAATCCTTCTTTTTTCTTATGCCCACCATTATTACCTCTGCTTTTCCTCGCGCCCGAAAATCACTCAACGTTTATTGAGGTTCGGGAACTGGATTCCAGCCGCTTAAAGGTAACTTCCAGCACACCGTTTTTGTATGTGGCTGTAGCACTCTGGGGGTCCACCTTTACGGGCAGTTCCACACGTTCGGAATATTTTGGATTCCCATCTATTGTTTCGATGTCAAGTATTAAATCAGTTGCGTTCAGTTGTATGTTTTGTTTCTCAATGCCAGGCATCTCAGCAATAACATGTAAAGTGTCATCAGCTTCCAGAACATCAATAAGGGGTTTTCTGATGTCAAGATAACGCTTTTCTCCGGTTTCCCTCTGTTCAAACATAGGGATATTTCCAAATTCGCGGATTTCGGGATCTTCTCCTGGCCGTTGAGTTACGGAAAATCCATAAACAAAAGGATGCTGCCCGAAATTTTCCATGCTCATACCCATTGCTCTGCCGAGGCGATCGAAAATCTCATCCATATCCTGAAGCGAATCAATTCCGAATATTTCGTCGAAAAAGCTTTTTCTTCTCCTGTCTCTGTCCATCTTACCACTCCATTATCAGGCTATCTATTTTCGTTTTCATTGTCATGTAACAATCAAATAAGGATTTTATCAAATAATGATTATTCTCAGAGTATTTTTCTAACTCTAAGAAATTAGAAGGGTCAGTTGTATTTTGCCGACCCTTCAGACAGCAGGTTTACTCAGCCTGAAAGAAACCTGGGATATTTTTAGGTTCGGTTTCCCTTTTGGTTTCTTTTTCCTGCTCTGAATCCCCGGAAACGCCCTCATCAAACTCAGTTGCATATTTAGCAAAAAGCTCAGCAGTCTGCTCATAGGTTGAAAGGGCTTCTCTAGATGTCGTGGGTTTTACACGGCGAATTGCACGTTCAAAGTGTTTCTTTGAAATTTTGACATTTCCTGCCTTTTTCTCAATTTCTTTTCGTCCCATGCCTGGAATGACTATTTCCCTCAGGGCCAGCATTGCAGCTTCCCTGCAGATGCCTTCAATATCTGCACCTACATAGCCATCTGTCATATCAGCGAGCTCGGAGATCTTTACATCCTCTGCAAGGGGTTTTCCCTGCGTATGAATCTCAAAGATCTTTTCTCTGCTTGCTTTATCGGGCTGTTTTATATAAATAAGCCTGTCAAACCGGCCAGGTCTGAGCAGAGCTGGATCTACCATATCAGGCCTGTTCGTAGCAGCCACTATGATCACATCCTTGAGTTCCTCCACTCCATCCAGCTCGGTAAGGATCTGGCTGACAACCCTTTCAGAGACATGAGTATCGGAAACAGAGCTTCTTTGAGGAGCAATGGAATCAATTTCGTCAAAGAATATCACAGTTGGAGCAGCTTGCTTTGCTTTTCTGAAGGTTTCTCTTATCGCACGTTCGGATTCACCTACATATTTGCTGAGCAGTTCCGGACCCTTGATGCTGATAAAATTTGCCTCGCTTTCACTGGCAATCGCCTTTGCAAGCAGAGTCTTACCCGTACCTGGAGGCCCAAATAGCAGTACTCCTCTGGGAGGCTTTATACTGACAGTACTGAATAGTTCGGGATATTTCAGGGGCCATTCCACAGCTTCAATAAGCTCCTGCTTTGCCTTTTCGAGTCCTCCGATATCATCCCAACCGACATGCGGAACCTCAACATAAACTTCTCTCATGGCAGAAGGCTCGATATTCTTCAGAGCTTCTCTGAAGTCCTCCTTTGTGACCACCAGCTTATCAAGGATTTCCTGCGGGATTTCCTCTTCGATATCGATTTCCGGAGTTATCCTTCGAAGAGCGTGCATTGCAGCTTCCTTACAAAGAGAAGACAGATCAGCTCCCACAAACCCATGAGTTACATCGGCAATTTCCCCGAGGTTTACTTCCTGTTCAATTGGCATACCTCTTGTGTGAATGAGCAAAATCTGCATCCTGCCGTTCCGATCAGGAATTCCTATCTCTATCTCTCTGTCAAACCTCCCACCGCGGCGAAGAGCTTCATCTATTGAGTTCGGACGGTTTGTAGCTGCAATTACAACTACCTGACCCCTCGACTTGAGCCCGTCCATCAGAGACAGAAGCTGGGCAACCACCCTGCGTTCCATTTCCCCTGTAACTTCACCTCTTTTAGGAGCAATGGAATCAATTTCATCTATGAAGATAATGGAAGGTGCGTCTTTTTCAGCCTCTTCGAAGATTTCACGGAGCTTCTGTTCACTTTCTCCGTAGTATTTGGAAACAATCTCAGGACCGCTGATAGTAATGAAATTGGCATCAGTCTCACTTGCAACTGCCTTTGCAATCATTGTCTTGCCCGTTCCAGGAGGTCCGTGAAGAAGAACTCCTTTAGGAGGTTCAATTCCAAGTTTCTGGAAGAGTTCAGGATGCCTCAGAGGTAGCTCGATCATTTCCCTGACAAGCTGGATTTCTCGCTTAAGCCCGCCTATATCCTCATATGAAACACCTTCTGGAGCACGGATTTCCTCAACAGATTTTTCCTTAATGACAATCTCAGTGTCCTTGGTGACAACTACAGGCCCTGCAGGTCTTGTAGATACTACCACAAAAGTCAGAGGGTTATTTACAGTTTCTACCCTGATCTGCTGACCTTTGTTCAAAGGTCTTCCCTCGATTATTCTAAGGATATAGTGAGCACCCCCAACAAGCCTTACAGGCTGGGAAGGAGCAAGAGTGACCCTTTGAGCATGTTTCGCCTGAACTTTCCTTATTGTGACTCTGTCGTCAATTCCTACTTTAGCATTACTGCGCAGGTTTCCATCTATACGTATTCGATTTTCCTGCTCACGCTCCACGTTTGGCCAGACAATTGCATAGGTCTTGGATCTTCCTGAGATCTCAATTATATCTCCGCTCACAAGCTCCATTTGCTGCATCAGTCGGGTGTCGATTCTTGCAATTCCCCTGCCCACGTCCTTATGATAAGCTTCAGCTACTCTCAAATTCATTTCTTCAATCATTTATTCTCAACTCCGGTCTCACATATTTTCCAGTAATGCTGATTATTTTTGATGTCGTATTCGATAATTCCCCTCTCTGCAAGGTCTATCAGGTTAGTGTTAATAATACTCGGGTGCAAGCGCAGGTTGTAGCATAAAGCAGCAAGGGTGGTTTCACTTTTCAAAAGCTCAAACAGGAGTTCACACTCTATAGGATTTCTGGCAACCTGTTCAATCGAGTCCATGCAATGACCCATCAGTTCTGTATACTCAGCCTGGAGCTGCTGCTGCATCTTTGCAAGCTCTTCCTGTCTTACTTTCATTTCTTGAAGCCTGTTACTCAATTTTAGGAAGAGAAAAGAAGACTCTTCTCTGGCAGGAGTTCCTTTCTTTTCAACAGCAGAAGACCCTTCTTTTTTTTCCCTGTCAAAAGCGATGTCGTGAAGCGTCACTGTATAGGCGTATGGAGACACTGACACTTCAAGTCGCATGTTATTTGCGATATTGAAGTATTTGCGCCTCTGCTCATCCACACTGCACTCTATGAGCCCTGCCTGTTCAAGCAGGCTCAAGTGACTTATTACAGCTTTTGGTCCTACTCCCAGCCTGCCGGAGATTTCACTGACATAGCAGGGACGGTTTGCAAGAAGCTGAATAATCTTCCTGCGGTTTTCATTCCCCAGGATGTCAAGTAATTTTGCCGAGTCCATTTTTCCCCCTCGATGTTCTCCTTAATCTGTGGAGCATTGAGATAATAACTCCAGATTTTTTATGTTTATGTTTACGGAATTATTATTCGTCACTCCCCTGAGCTACTTCTAGCAGGTTCAAAAAATTCCTATCAGGAAAGTTACTCAGGAGACTAACTATTAATGACTACGTAAAAGATAGTAACCAATAGTTATCATTAATAGTATATAAATATTTGCATGAGTGCTTTATTGCAAAACAAATAAAATATTGAGAAAGGAGTGAAATAGAAGTATAGAAAAAATAACAAAATAAAGTTGTAATAGTAAAGTTAGATGGAAATAGATTCACATATCAGTAGAATCAATCAGAAAAGAAGAAGAATTTTGTTTTGAGCTAAGTCACTGAAGATGTATAAAAAATAACAATAGAAAAATTATATATTAGTTTCTGATTAATATGCTTTAATAATTAGCTCTTTAATTCCATAATTTGAAGTTTCAACAGTAAGTTTCCATGCCGGATAATACGTAGTTTTGCCTGCATATCTGTAAGGATATGAATCAAAGCCATTAAAATAAACAAAATTGATTTCAATAATTCTGGTTCTTCCCAGGGATACCATAGGAAAATAGCTATCAGGTGCAAGAAAATTTTTGTCTCTTACCTGTTGAATTATGTAGCTACCTGAAGTATTCAGATCTATCAAATCTACAGGTTGGAAAACTGTTTGACCATCCATTGACTTAACTTTGCTTTCTATAATCTCATTATTTTTGACAAGGAAACAGACATCTTCAGTACAATTATTGTAAGATTTAACTGAAGAAGTAAAGTTGACATTAAGGGAGTTTGAAGAAGATTTGCCTTTATAAATCGGAAATGGACTTGCAGGCAATGAAGGAATCTCAGCATTTAAGGTTACCCTCTGATTTTTAAGAGCATTCCACACCAATTCAGTTCTACTGTAAGACTGGTTCTCTCCGACAGAAGGAGAGTAATTGAGAGTCTCATAAAATAGAGGCAAGCAATAATAGAATACTGCCAGGACAATAACTATTGCAATTATGAATTTTGTTTTTCCCTGCATGAACCTCTCAAGCTCCTCAAGATTTAATTCCGACTCCAATCAGATAGTCTGATATTGATTATTCCATTTACAGCAAATTTCTGGATCTTTTCAACTTCCACTGCGTGACTTTCAAAGTACTTTCTACCTGAACTTTAGTCTAAAGAGTTATCTTTTTAATTATATATTCCCACAGAGCTAAAAGGTTCTTTACGAGCTGCAAAGAAAATATTTCAATAAATACATATCAGAATCTTTGGAAATATTATCTTTCTTATTATTAACAATTAAAGTGAAAGTTCCCGAAAATCAGGAAAAAGGAAGTAATTGAAGATAGTAGTTTGCATTTCAATTGCTGACTTATACTTGAATCTCTTAATTGATAAATAATAGATAACAAAATCTCCAATCAAATATAAACTTATACTTTTTCTAGAAAAACTTTTTTAATATAAATATATAGTTTTGAATTATAAATGATCACGATAATTAGAGAGAAGAATTGAATATATGAGATAGACAACAAAAGCAAAAATTTAGAATTAAAATAATATATTAAAGAAAATCCACGGAGATAGGAAAAATTATCCAAAAAAATTGAAGAGCTAGAAAATAAAAAGTAGAGAAAAACTACAGGAAAAATAATACAAGGACTGACTGATTAAATTTTAAAAAACGCTTAGCAAGGAGTTTCCGGAAATATTACGGGAAGATCTCGATTATTTCTGCTTTTTTGGTTTTGCTCGCTCTTTGTGCCTTTCTTTTTGCTGGTTAAAAACTGAAGGCAAATGCAGAGCATAAGAACCTTCTTCTCTGATTGCCATTACAAGCTCCTTTCTCTCAAGGAGGGAATCAAGATTAAGTTCGTAAGAACCGGGTCCAAGAATTCTTACAGATTCTACTCTCTCGCCTTCGGTTTTCTCCTCAACTTCCGGCTCCTGTGTTATGTTTTCCTGTTCAGAAGCAAGAGCTTCATCAATATTCCTGACAACTTCTTCCAGAGAAGACTCCAGATCCAGTTTCTGCTCTTCCAGAACGGGCCTTCCCTGATTTTCCGAACCTTCGGATTCCTTTTTCACATAAAGGAATTTATTCCAGCCGCAGTTCGGGCAGCCGCTTAGAATGACAGAATCTCCGTCTTCAAAAATAGTTCCGCATCTGGTGCATCTGTGGGGCATGAATTCACCGATAATAAATAAATATGTAGTTTGTCGAGAATAATCCAAACATATATTCTGTACCTTAAAAAGGTAATTTATATCCTGACTGACAATACAACGATATCTTACGGATACCAAAGTTAGATACTCTGAGTAATGTATCTTAAATGTATACTCTGAATGATACCTTAAGATACTCTGAATAGATGTATATTGTATTTACTGTTTAATATTTGCTTTTAGACGAGAAGGCCATTATCAACAACCAGTAAGGCAAGAGCACTTTGTGTTCAAATCTCTTCTGGTTAACTGAACGAAAATATATGTAGTGATCTCGCTCAAGAGCCACAAATTTACAATAAAATTTCTTTTTATAAAAGTTTCCAGTACTTTTTTCCGTCAATAGAATCGGAACTGATCCTGCGCACTCTTTCCATTTCTTCGAGAACTTCTGGAAGCCTTCCAGGCTGGGTAATTTCGAAGATTACAGGATCAAGGGCATGATTTATGTAAAGGCTGTGTTTGAGATCTTCGAGGCTCCAGCGTTTTTTTGAATCTTTTCTCATGCATTTGGTCAAGATGCTGATCATATCTTCCATAAAATTCCAGGGGTAGACAATCCATGCCCAATCCTCAAGTCGTTCTCCAACGTAATCTGGATCAATTTTTGAACTTCCCAGATACTGCAGTGAGGCAGTTCTGACCTCTGTTGGATTTCGGTCTTCCACATAAGCCTTAGCACTCAGCATGCTCTCCCCTGTGTCTACAATATCATCCACAATAAGCACTTTTTTTCTTTCCATCACACTGTCTGAGAGGGGATACCTGATATAAGGCTCACCACTGTCGATAGCTATTGTTCCTATATAATGTTCGATTTTCAGACTGGAAAGGTCATCCAGCCCCAGAAAGTCACAAAGCACACGCCCTGCAAACCAACCTCCTCTGGCAAGAGCGATAATCACATCCGGTTCATAACCCGAACGTTTTATTTCATTTGATATATTTCGGCACAAATTATAAATATAATCCCAGTTCGTAAGCACACATTTGAATGATTCTATGCAAATTCCTCCCTGATCCGGAATTCGGCTCATATGGCAGGACCTTCACTTTTTCAGGAGCAGGCATTTTCCAGACTTCATTTTCGAGCAATATAACTTAGACCATAGACTTTAAGGTTTCTTTTTGTAAAAGAATAAATAGGAAAAGATAAAAGGAAAGATATTTAAATTGTTCAGTAAAACTATAAGTATTCTTATCAATGCAATTAAAGTAAAGTTTCTAAAATCATCAAGTTACTACCTCAGAAATAGAGGCTCTTTAAGAATTTTTCCTGAAATTATAGAAAAACAAATCCTCATATTAATGTGAAAGCCGGAAAGTGAGATCAATGGACAAAGCTCTGATAGACCTTCTTTTTATGTCCCAGAAAAGAAAAGACCTTTTGCTCCTGCTTAAAAATGGAGGAAGAACAATAGAAGAAATTACAAACACTCTGGATGTAAAATCTACAGGAATGCTTCCTCAAATCAAAAAATTGAAGGAGGAGCATCTGGTTATTCAGGAAGATAAGGAATACAGACTTACCCCTCTTGCAGAAATTCTTGTAGAAAAAATGGAGCCTTTGCTCGACACTCTTAAGGTTATTGAGGAAAACCCGTATTATTGGCAGGAACGCGACCTTGGTGATTTGCCTGCGCCTTTTCTTGAAAGGCTTAATGAGTTAAAATCCTGTTCTTTGATTAAACCTGACCCGGGTAACATTTTTGAACCTCCAACCTTATTTCTGGAAAACATGAGAAAATCAAGGAGTATCCTCACTTTTTCATCAATATTTCATCCTGTATTTCCCGAGCTGTTTTTAGATAATGAAGACAATGACACTGAAATAACCCTGATTGTGACACAAAAAATTTACGACAGATTGAAAACCGATTTCGAGAAAGAACTGAAACATTATCTGACAAAAGAAAAAAAGCGACTTTTTGTCTGTGTTGATGAGATAAAAATAGCCATGCTGATTAAAACCGAGTTATTCATGAGCGTTAACTTTCTTACTTCGAAAGGGGCTTTTGACCAGGAGACAATTATAGGTTTTGACCCTGTACCCATAAAATGGGCTGAAGACCTTGTTCTTTATTACAAAAATAAAGCTCAGAAAGTATAAAGGCTCAGAGAATATAGGGGCAAGGCTAAGAGAATAAAGGATAAAGCCATTTAACGAAATTCTCAGCAGAGGGTCTGATATCAACGTGGATTTTTCCATCTTTACAAGCAAAAAAAATATTTTGAATCCTCTCTGTAAATGGCTCCGATTTTGTATCCTGACGTGTTACACTTTTCCCTGTCCAGAATTTTAATTCTGAACATAAATTTATAAAGCCTATTTTCATTCAGTAAAGAGGAATGATACTTTGAACTGCCGTTTAAAAAATGAAATACTCTCTCAATATCCCATTCATCCCATCTTATAAGTCCGGAATATTCTTCAGGTTTGATTTTTCTGGCTCTAATAGTTGGGATGGAAAAGGGTTGCTTTATTCTCGGGACATTTCCTGTCTCAAGGTTCTCCATCATCTTTGAAATCAATTTTGAACCCATAAAAGACAGCTTTTGATTTACCTCTTCAACTTTCTCCCCTGAGTTTATATGAACCCGTTCCTGGTAAATGGTATCGCCGGTATCTTCTCCTTTATCCATATAATGTAGAGTTACTCCTGGGTTGAGAACATAATCATAATACTCCCAGAAAAGCGGAGCTGGGCCTCGATATTCCGGCAGATACGAGTAATGTAGGTTAACAGTTCCAAACTTAGAAATGCTGAAAACATTTTCCTTTAAGAGATGAGACATAGAGTAGACGAGTATCAGGTCAGGATCTAAACTTTTTACCCACGCCTCCAGACCCTCATGATCTTCTTTTTTAAAATAATAATAAGGTACTCCGATTTTTTTGGAAAAAAGTCTTAAATTCAAAGGATTTTTGGTAAATGAATAGTAAAGGCTGGTAAAAAACCTTCCTGATATTTTCAGGAGAGAGTTTGGTTCATGTGATGGAGAGGATTCAACAATTCCCACTACTTCATGGCCTGATTCTAAAATGGATTCAAGAATGTGAGAGATTCCCTGTGTAATGACTAAAACTCTCAATAGAACCCCACCAGAGCCCGCGCTTGAGATAAAACAATAAAAAAATCTGGACCACGCACTTTTATTAACCTATATATTGAGCCTATTTCAGCAATCATCGGTGAATTCAAATTGAAATCTCCATAAAATAACTCTTTATAGTTAACTCAATATGCAAAGGCTACTTGGAAAGAGTGATCTTTTTTGATAGAGCACAAATCATATGCTGTGAGCGTTGGCTACAAACATTAGCTACGAATAGTAGATAAGGAGTTAACGCTGTTACAAATAAATATAAAATACTAATATATATTGATTAACCTCGAACTCTGATAAGAATAGAAGGTTAATTTCAACATTTTCGGCATTTAATCCTATATTAATTACGTCGGGCTATTGCGAATTCGTACAAAGCGCTTTCTTGTTCTTCAAAACTGCGAACAGAACCGAAGTTTAAGTAAAGGATAAATCCAAACAGGCATATCTTTTCATAAATATTTTCCTTAATATAATAGAAGGAGTTAGAGGTAACCAAATGAAAAGAGCATCAAATAAGTCAATTAAATGTATAAAAATTGCAGCAGTCCTGTTTCTGACCTGCATAGTTGCCCTTTCCGGATGTGTGGATAAGGGACAGAACAATACGGATACCAAGCCCGTAAATAATACAACCGGCGATCAGGGGACAAACGAGGATAAATATACATACGGCACTGCAACAGTAGAAAGTATCCAGATTATGACACTGGAATCTTTTCCTGTACAGATAAGGGTGGTAACAGAAGGTTACCTGCCTGACGGATGCACTGAAATTGATGAGATAACTGCTAAAAGAGAAGGAAATACCTTTAATGTTAATATTAGCACCAGGCGCCCAAAAGATGCAATTTGTACAGAGGCGATAGTACCTTTCAGTGAAACAATACCCCTTGATGTGCATGGGCTTAAAGCTGGAAACTATACAGTAAATGTTAACGGAATCACAGGATCATTCGAACTTGCAGTTGATAATGCATTAAATGATTCCCCCAGTTCTATGCCACCCAGACAGCAGGTAATAACAGAAGTCAGCAACGGAACAACCATAAACCTCGAAAACGAGGAAACTTTCTACCTGAGGCTTAAGGAAAACCCGACTACAGGATATTCCTGGCAGTTAAACCTGAGCAAGGGCCTCAGTCTGCTCTCTGATGAGTATCACCCGCCTGAATCAAACGAAAATGAACAGCCTCTTGTCGGTGCCGGAGGAGTTCGTTTGTGGGAAATAAAAGCCGTGGCTGAAGGCAGCCAGCAGATAACAGGAATATACAAGAGATCCTGGGAAAATATAACCGGCACGGAAGACAATTTTACACTGAACATTGAAGTTGCCTGAACCTTATATATCAGAAGGAGCTTTTCGGTGTTTAACGGGTGCTCAGAGCTTCTTTAAGGTCCTTAAGGCAGTTATCGCAGATATAGGATGTGCCAATTTGTGTACATCCAAGAATCTCTGCATTCCCTTTTCTTTCTTTTTCTCCCCGGCTTTCAGGATAGCCTTCGCAGTAAGCTCCACACTCCACTTCACAGTAAGCTCCGCAAAATAGACATCTTGTCATAATATAATTTAAGACTCAGGATTTCAAATAAATTTCCTGAAAACTACTCACTGGGAAAATAGCAGATATAAGAGATAGCAAAAGAAATCTGATAAAATTATAATAAAGTTACTGGACTCCTTCAATAAATTTTTAATTTCCTTAATGCTGGAGAACAAAAGACCTGGCGAAAAGTATATAAACTATCGTTATCATGTTCTGATAGCTGTCTCAGGCAAAGAGGCCTGATCTATAAGACCCTGTAGCGGGGTGGGGTAGCCAGGAGATCCCGACGGGCTCATAACCCGTAGA
>CAZCKG010000048.1:7786-12189 GCA_964498825.1 uncultured Methanosarcinales archaeon | reverse complement strand
GAAAAAGTTTGAGGCTGCTGTAGATTCTATTCTTGTTTTCAATCCTCCTGAAAAGGACATTGAACTTTCTTCTGAACGCTGGCAGGATGCGGTGAATGAGTACTATTCGCTGATGCTTGTAAGTAGGAATCTCTGTCCTGGATGCACGGTCAGGCCTGAATCATATGGGAATGTTTTCTCAGAAAACCGTGTACAGAGGGTAGCAGAGATCTTTGATTTTCTTCAAAAAAAAGGTCTTTACCCTGAAGGGAGGCTTCTCGAAGTTTGCTGCGGGAATGGGATGTCCACACTTGCCCTGTACAGGCTTGGGCTGGATCCTCTGGCAGTGGAGATTAACAAATGTGCGGTCTGTCAGGGACTTGAACAGGGAGTTCTTAACCCGCAAAAAGTCAATGTGATGGATGCAACTGTTCTTTCAAAATACTTTGAACCTGAGAGCTTTGATGCGGTAATGGGATTTATGCTTGGGCTTGTCTATGAGTTTAATAAAGAACTCTGGACAGGAATTATGAGGGAGGCTGTTAAGGTTGCACGTGAAAATGCTCTTTTGTTATTTACGGTTAGTAGCAAGCCTGAAATTGAAATACTCGCCGAAGTCTTGCTCAGGACAGGAATCAAAGGGGAAATTATAGATAACACGGACTCAGAAGGAACTTATGACCAATGGTTTTTTGTGGGAAAAAAGTAAAAAACTTAATTTGCGAAACGTGAGTTTAAAAGGTTATATCTGGATGTTAAAAGGGGTTAAAAGAAGCTGAAAGGTTTTTTCAGATTTTTAGCTTTATTCAAACCTGGGTTTTCTCGAAAAACCATACCGTTTTAATGTTAACGAGGCGAAAAGTATATACTTGTTAACAATTGTATATTAAAGAATTCTTCTCAACGCAATACCGATCGAGCATTGCGTTTAGATTTGTAAAATTTATTCTCTCCTGTTTGCGATTTTGGAGACCCGATTACTTCTAATCTGGGAAACCCTTTCTCCAGTAAAATCGCAGGAAACTGCAGCAAAAATAGCAATCAGGGGATTTATACGCTTTACTCAAACCGAATCAAAATATTAACCTCCAATAAACCCGGAAATTATAGATGAATTCCCCGGAAAGATATCGATTAAATCGCTGTTAAGAACAGGAATATTGTTTTGATTCGATTTTAAGAGGTTCATCCATGAGTGTAAAAATTACTGAAACCATCCTCCGGGATGCACACCAGTCCCTCCTGGCAACAAGAATGCGGACAAGAGACATGCTCGAAGTGGTTGAACAATTGGACCAGATCGGGTATTTCTCCCTTGAGATGTGGGGAGGCGCAACCTTTGACAGCAGTATCCGTTACCTGAACGAAGACCCCTGGCAGCGTCTGAGGGACATCAAGAAAAAAATGGACAATACCTACACCCAGATGTTACTCCGGGGCCAGAACCTTGTAGGATACAGACATTATTCAGATGATGTAGTTGAGAAGTTCGTTACCAAATCTTATGAAAACGGAATTGACATTTTCCGGGTCTTTGATGCTGTAAACGATATCAGGAACATGGAATGCTCTATTAAAGTTGCAAAAAAGCTTGGCGCCCATGTACAGGGTACTGTTTGTTACACCATAAGTCCGGTACATACAGTTGAAAAGTATGTAGAGCTTGCAAAACAGCTTGAAGAGCTTGAGTGTGACTCTCTTTGCATCAAGGATATGGCAGGCCTTCTTTCGCCTCATGAAGCTATAGATATAATTAGTGCCATGAAGAAGGAAATCTCTGTTCCTATTTCCCTTCACTGCCACTGCACCTCAGGAATGGCTCCTATGAGTTACATGGCAGCCTGTGGAGCAGGAGTGGACATCCTTGATACTGCACTTTCTCCCCTTGCCTGGGGAACTTCTCAACCTCCGACAGAGACTGTTATAGCAGCCCTAAAAGGCACACCTTACGACACTGGCCTGGATCTTGGAGCTTTAGAGGAAGTTGTCGCATATTTTAAAGATTTAAAAGAAAAATACAGAGGAATTCTCGACCCAATTTCCGAACAAATCGATACTAACGTTCTTATATACCAGATTCCTGGCGGAATGCTCTCAAATCTGGTTTCTCAGTTAAAAGAGCAGAATGCTCTTGACAAGTACGACGCTGTTCTAAGTGAAATGCCAAAAGTTAGAGAGGAACTCGGATATCCTCCTCTCGTTACCCCCACAAGCCAGATAGTGGGCACTCAGGCAGTTCTCAATGTGCTAATGGGCGAACGCTACAAGGTCATTCCTAAGGAAGTAAAGGATTATGTTCGCGGACTTTACGGACGGTCTCCTGCTCCTATAAGCCCTGAAATAGTAGGCAAGATTATCGGAGACGAAGAACCTATTCACTGCCGTCCTGCAGATCTCCTGAAACCTGAATACGAGAAAAGGAAAAAGGAAGCAGAGGAAATGGGCATTGCCAAATCCGAAGAAGATATTCTTACCTATATTCTCTACCCAGCCATCGCCCCCAAATTCCTGAAAGGAGAAATGGAAGAAGAAGCTCTCGCAGTTGTTGCCCCCACCCCTTCAGCCAAGCAGGAATATACAATTCCAACTCATTTCAAGGTAGAGGTAGATGACGAAATCTATGAAGTCAAAATCGAACCTCTAGGCGGCGGAGTTTCTATATCCGAAGCATCCCCCAAAAAGCCAACTGCCGAGTCCGTTAAAGGAGCTGTTAGCAGTTCAATGCAGGGCATGGTTCTTTCTCTTAAAGTTAAGGTCGAGGACATTGTTTCCGAAGGAGATACTGTCGCTGTCATTGAAGCTATGAAGATGGAAAACTCTGTCCATGCTCCTCATTCAGGTACTGTAAAGGAAATCTTTGTTGCCGAAGGGGATACGTTAGCTCCTGGGGACATAATAATGTCAATCGAGTAAATAAGCGGGTGGAAACTATATGTTCAAAAAAGTACTCGTTGCAAACCGCGGAGAAATTGCAATCAGGGTAATGCGTGCTTGCCGAGAGCTTGGAATCTCCACCGTAGCTGTTTGTTCGGAAGCCGACAAAAACGCCCTTTTTGCCAAATATGCAGACGAAGCCTATCTAATAGGCCCTGCTCCTTCCAGTCAGAGCTATCTGAACATGGAGGCCATCATTGAGGTTGCAAAGAAAACTGGGGCCGAGGCAATCCATCCAGGTTACGGGTTCCTTTCCGAAAATCCTGTTTTTGCAAAACGCTGCGAAGATGAAGGGATCATTTTCATAGGTCCTCCAAGCCATGTGATTGCTGAAATGGGAAGCAAGATCAGAGCCAGGAACCTCATGATGAAAGCAGGAGTACCTGTTGTGCCAGGTACTAAGGATGCAATTGAGGATGCGGATGAAGCTCTGAAAGTAGCGGAAGATATAGGTTATCCCGTTCTAATTAAAGCCTCTGCGGGAGGCGGTGGGATTGGAATGAAGGTAGTCCACTGCAAAGAAGAGCTTGCTACTGCACTTAATTCCACAAGACAGATGGCAGGTTCGGCTTTTGGAGACTCTTCGGTTTTCATTGAAAAATATGTAGAAGAACCCAGACACATAGAAATTCAGATTCTTGCCGATTCCTATGGAAATACTCTTTATATCTCTGACAGGGAGTGTTCCATCCAGAGAAGACATCAGAAGCTTATTGAAGAGGCTCCGTCTCCTATCATGACTCCCGAACTCAGGGCACAGATGGGAGAAGCTGCTGTAAGAGTAGCAAAATCGATTGGTTACGTAAACGCAGGAACAGTGGAGTTTCTTTATTCGAAGGGCAATTTCTATTTCCTTGAGGTCAATGCTCGTTTGCAGGTCGAACATGGAATCACTGAGATGGTCACAGGCATCGATATTGTAAGGGAACAGCTCAGGATAGCCTGGGGAGAAAAACTCGAACTTAGCCAGGAAGATATAATAATCAACGGGCATGCTATTGAGTGCAGGATTAATGCGGAGGACCCGCTAAACGACTTCGCTCCTTCTCCCGGAAAGATAAGGAGATATCGGTCTGCAGGCGGACCTGGAGTAAGAGTTGACAGTGGTGTGCATACAGGGTATACGATTTCTCCGTATTATGACTCAATGATCTCCAAACTTTGTGTATGGGCACAGACAAGAGATGTAGCTATTGCCAGGATGGATAGAGCCCTCTACGAGTACGTTGTCGTTGGAGTGAAAACAAATATACCCTTCCACAAAGCAGTTATGCGCAACCCTGTATTTCGCAAAGGGGACCTCACAACTGCTTTCATTGAAGATCATAATATTCTGGAGGCTGTTGAAGAGGTTGTCAAAGCAGATGCAGAAAAAGGAGCTACTCTGGCTTCAGCACTGGAAGCAAAAGACAAGAAGGTTGCGGCTATTACAGCTGCCGTACATGCCTATGTGAGCATGGCCCAGAAAACTCAGCGGTGACGTGAGAGAT
>CAZCKG010000048.1:2165-7686 GCA_964498825.1 uncultured Methanosarcinales archaeon | reverse complement strand
CTAAAATAATATATACTGTGGAACATATACACTGGTATGGGATGCACGGATGGGAGATAAAAGATCTCGAATTATCAAAGCGCTTAAGGATGCACAGAAAAGCCCTGTTTCAGGAGAAGAATTAGGGCTCAAGTTAGGGATCTCCAGAACAATGGTCTGGAAGTACGTCAAGTCCCTCCAGGCTGATGGTTATGAGATAGAATCATCTCCAAAAAGAGGCTACGTCCTGAAATCAGTGCCTCAACTCCTGTACCCGGAAGAAATCCAGATGGGACTCAAAACAACTCTTCTAGGGCAGAAGATTCATTATTTCGAAGAAGTAAGCTCTACAAACAGTATTGCAAAGGAGATTGCTGCTTCTGAAGATGAAGGAGCGCTTGTGATCGCTGAAGTGCAGAAAGGAGGCAGAGGCCGTATGGGCAGGGAATGGGTTTCCCCTCATGGCGGCATATGGATGTCTGTAATCCTTAAACCTGGAATTCCTCTCAGGCATGCTTCCAGGCTTACTCTTGTTGCCGGGCTTGCGGTTGCAAACGTTATCAGGGATATGGGGCTTGATGCCCGCATTAAATGGCCGAATGATGTCCGCATCAACGGAAAGAAAGTCTGCGGAATCCTAACCGAGGCAAAGGCTGAAGTAGACAGAGTAGACTATGTTGTGCTGGGAATAGGAATTAATGTAAATATGGACTTAAAAGATATTCCCGATTCTTTCCGTGCAGGTTCTACAACTCTGAAAGTCGAGCTTGGAAGACACATAAAAAGAGTTTCTTTCCTGCAGGACTTTCTCTTCGAACTTGAACAGCAGTATATAAACTTCAAGACTCAGCCATTCTCACATATCCTGAATGACTGGCTTGCCCTTTCCGATACCATTGGAAAGGAAGTAAAAGTTACAACGCCTTCAAGAATTATAGAAGGCAAAGCTGTAGGAGTAACCCCGGACGGAGCCCTCATAATAAGAAAAGCAGACAATACTAAAGAGGAAATTATTGCAGGCAGATGCATCTATGCACGTCCAAGATAAAACCGAAAAAAAGGAAAATAGGAAAGCAAATTTTTTTTCTGTATTTTCCTTTTTTCTTCTTGTAACTTTATTCAGTTCAGTCCTTTTTTACTCCATGTCATTTGCATTAGCTGCCGACAGCGAAGAAGAACTTCAAATTATTCTGATCAATGGAGATGACATTTACATACGGTCAGGCCAATATCACACCTTTTTACAGGATTATCAACTTTATGTAAAAGGTGCGGATATCGATGGAAAAAGGATATGGCTTGAGCTCCGCAGAGAGGGAATTTCCCTTCAGGATGGTATTGCTACCGAAGGATCTCAATTTGTATATACTCAAAACTCTACCGAAGTTTTTAATCTCACTGTCAGCACCATATATGAAGGAGCAGACGGTGTACTGGTCAAGTTCTCACCTGTATATCAGTACCTTAATCCTAAACTCCCTATGCCTCAAACACAGGATGGATCTTCCAACAATTATTCAGAAAATACCTCTTCTGAGTTTCCGGAATTAGAGAATCAAGCAGAAGGATTTAGTATGCCTCTCTTTCTCCTGAGTCTGGGAGCTGTACTTCTGGTCACAAGTCTTTTTGCAGGAAAAATGAAGAAAAAATAAACTTAGTGATACAGTTTCAAAATCTGAAAAAGCCGGAGATAGTTAAACAGATTTTCTGCCGCCGGCTTCAATTAAGTTTTTGAGTTTTTTACTCGTTTGTAGAGAATTTCACGTCCCCTTTTTCAATAAGAAGCTTAAGGTCTTCCAGGCTCAGGCGAGCGTTTTTCTGGAGCTTTTCGCGGGCATCACTGTGTTTCTGGTTTACCTTGTTCTCATCTTTAGTAAGCTGCACGTCTTTTAATCTTTCAAGGTATAAGGAGAGGTCCTTCCGGGAATTAGCAATGCTGTTCTTAAGGGGGTCAATTTTTTCCTTGATAACATTTATATTTGTGATTTTATCCGTAAGCTGGGCGTGATATATATTTGCTTCTTTTCGGATCTCATCAGCTGATTTGAAATTTTCGAGCATTTCCAGGTGGCAGGCCTGAGACTCATCTGAAAGTACCTGGATTTTTTCATGGAACTCATCGCCTTCTTTATGAATTCCTTTTGATTCTTTATATCTGTCCTGGATCTGAGCGTGTAATTCATTTGCTTTTTTTGCAGCTTGCAGGCGTTTATTGAGATCATTCAATTTCTGAAATATTTTTATCTCAACTGCGAGAGGCAAATCTTTATTGAGGAAGGAATCCAGTTCTGCCTCATATGCCTTAGAGAGAGACTCTACGCTTCCGTGGGAAAGTTTGTTGCACCCATCCCGCTGACCCTTGAGCTCCGCAATCCCTGAAAACAGCTCCTGTGTTTTGGAATTCACGTCACTCCTTTTTCCTTTGTACTCACCAATTAACCTGTTAATCTCGTCCCTTTTATCTCTCAGTTCCTGTGCTTTTGCAACCTTTTCCTTAACCTGCTGGTTCAGGGAGTCTCTCTTTTCTTTCAGTTCATCGATATCGGTCCTGTTTATTTTCAGTTCCTTGAAAATCGAAGCCAACTGTCTTTCACTCTTCTCTACTCTGCTCCTGAGCTCGTTTACCTTATCTTTCAGCTCCCGTTCGTTAAGGTTTGAAAGGTCGGCCGTTGCAATTCCTGTAGTTGAAACGTCGTTGTTCATGTACTACCACCCGCGTGTTTGAAAAAGGATTTAAATTCAAGGATTTATACTTTCAATTTTCCCCAGTAATTAAGGGCTTCTTCATGGTTTTTAATTTTGGAAATAAGCCATTTATGCTGGGATTTACTTTTAGAAATCTCTTCATTCTTGCTGCCATCATCCACTTCAAACTGTTTTTCAGACTCTACTAAGTCTTTTAGTTCCAGATTTGAATTTCTGGCTTCTTCTATTCTGGCCTGAGTTTGCAGAAGAATGTTTTCTTCAAGCCCTGCAGCCCTAACAGTCTCTCGCAAATTTTCCATAAAAGAGTCTTTAAGCTTTTGCTCTTCTTCGGGTTCTATCTGGCCTTTAAGTTTTTTAATTTCCTCCTTAAACTTATTGGCAGTTATCGGGTCCAGTTTAGGGAAGAAATCTCTTTCGAGCAGTGCTTCTGCCTGATGATAAAATTGTTGCCTTTTCTCCTTCAGCACTTCTTTTCTTTCCGCAATTCGGATTTTGGAGTTCTTTGTGTTTTTTACGTCTTCTTCAACCTGGCTCAGCCTGCTGTCCAGCTCTTCCAGTTCCTTTCTGTCTACTTCCAGAAACTGTCTGTGTTTTTCCACAACTGCGGAGATCAGCTCCCCTTCCGTATACATTCTGATCCCGGGTTCTTCGATATTTCCATTCACCATATCACAATCTGTATTTGTATTTTATAAATATATTATTCTATCAGATCCATAGCCAGCCCGGTACATTAAACCAAAGCTTTTGTGCCTTACTTTACCTTCTGCCTTACTTCACCTTCTTAGAGTTAATCCGAAAGTCCAGGATTAAATCCTGAAGATCTGGGCATGAGGCACACAGTCAATCATTATCACGGAATCCGGATCAATCAGCCTGCACTTGATAGCGCATTTGATAGTTTTTTCCCCAAAGAGATTTGCGGTAGTTGCTCCTTGAAGGGCTTTTTGAAGTTCTTCTTCGGAGACGTTTTCTCCTTCATAAAAGCCCCTGCTGATCTCCACCACGGCATTGCCGTGCTTCAGGGTTTTTCCGAGAACTTCCTGATCACAGGCTGCAACAAGAACATGCTCTCCATTTTTATAAATTTTTAGATACATATTCTCCCTTCCTGATAATATTTTGCCCTTTTAGTATTTACAGCTTAACAGTCTTCATATAGTTTTTATGTGTGCGACTCTTTACTCGCGGGAATTAAACAGACTTATTTTAGAATTAAAACATTTAATTCAAATCCAGTTTAATTTACAAGCCTTATATGGCTTTGATCTGGGGAAAGGAGATCTCCTCTCTGTTTCATTTTCCTGATATTCTCTTCTGCATGAGTCCTATCTATACCCTGTTCGTTAGCTTCAGCATATACCTCTTCAAGAGGAGCTTTAGCACCTGGATGCCTTTCACTTACTTTTTTAATTATATCTTTGAGGATCTTTATCTTATTTCTCTGACTCATGCTTGTACCAGATGCGAGTATATCTGCATCAAGGGCGCCTGTTTCAGGATCAACACCTACATTTTTCAGGCAATTCATTACGATTTTTACAGTCCGTTTTGCATCTTCGAGTGTGACTATATTACTCAGGCGGACTCTTGAGCTTGCTTCCGAGAGGCGGACAAGTGCTTCAAGCTGCCTTGCCGTTACAGGTACAGGTGTGTTCTTCCCTTCGCCTGTTTTTCGAAGGTCCGTATAGAAATTTATAAGATATGCTCTTGCATCGCCTTCCATAACAGGATAAACGTTTTTCCGGGCATATGCAACGTATTTTCGCATGAGTTCAGCTTCTATAACAGGTTCTATAACTTCCAGTTCAGCTTCAACAAAATCTTCCGTAATATGGGAACCAGGAAGTTTCTGCCTCTGCTCGAAAAGTTCTCCTGCATAATGAGACTGTAGGATATGATTTGCAATCCTGTTGTCCAGGGAGTGGTTAGGGGTATCTAATAGAACAAAGATGAGATCAAAACGAGAAAGCAGTGCGGGAGGCATGCTTATTTGTTCCGCGAGGCCTTCGTACCGATCAAAGCGCCCGTATTTTGGGTTTGCAGCCCCCAGAAGGGCGCAACGAGATTTAAGAGTAGCAATTATGCCTGCTTTAGCAATACTAATAGTCTGCTGCTCCATTGCCTCATGCAGAGCACTTTTATCCTCTGTCTTCATCTTATCCATCTCGTCAACTGCAGCAATACCCATATCTGCCATGACAAGAGCTCCACCTTCTATTGTCCATCTCCCGTCGTTGAGATCGTCTTTTACGGCAGCTGCAGTCAAACCACTTGCAGATGCACTCCGCCCTGATGTAAAGACACCTCTTGGAGAGAGTTTGATCACATAACGCAGAAGCTGACTTTTTGCAATTCCAGGATCTCCTACAAGCATAATATGGATATCTCCCCTGATTCTCGCCCCGTCAGGAAGGTTTTTTACCACGCCTGAAAACAACTGGAGAGCAAGAGCTTCCTTTATATCCTCATATCCGTAAATTGAAGGAGCAACGGAACCAACAATTTTTTCGTAAATTGCCGGGTCACGGGAAAGTTCAAGAATTTTTTCTTCGTCTTCCGGAGTGATTTCAAGTTCGTCAAAGTCCTTATCAAGTTGCTCAATAGAATTTGCTTCGAGTACAAGATCATAGAAGGTAGATTTTCCATCTTTTAGAGTACGCTGGACAGATTTCAGAATTCCGTTAACTATTACTCTATCCCCAGGGGTGACATTTCCTGTCAGGTCGTCTGAAGCATCCACCTCCAGGCTCTGGGGCTGGGAACCTCCTTTGAGGTTTTCAGGGGATTCCTGAATCTGGAGTTTCTGGGCATCAATAAAAGTAGAATCTTCTAT
>CAZCKG010000048.1:0-2065 GCA_964498825.1 uncultured Methanosarcinales archaeon | reverse complement strand
AGTGCAGCTTCAGCTGCTTCTATGAGTTCTCCGGGATGTTCGAGAAACTCTTTTGAAAGCTCTCTATCAAATTTCTCAATATCCGCGAAATCCACTACAAGACTTCGCTGGTCTGGATACTCATTTGCAAGCTGGAGAATTTCATTCCAGTAATAATCTTTAAAAAATTTTTTTAGTTTCTCGTCCCACTTGCTTTCTGTTTCAGTCATATCATTCTCGAAAATTTGGCTTTATGTAAAATTCTTATTTTCTTCAAGCTAATTTTTGCATAAAATGACTCAAAAAAAAGTTGAAAAATGTACAATAAATTCTGATATAAGAACAGACTTATTCTCATATTACAGGCTTATTCTCATATGAACTTTTCCATGCCTTCCTGATCTTCCATTTCCTGGCTTTCAGATTCTTTTGCTGCGTACCCCATTTTTCTCTCTGTTTTCCTAAGTATGCCTCGTAAAGTCTGAACCTCTCTTGGGGTCAATCCAGCCCTTCCGAGTATCCTCCGCAGCATTAGAAAAGTTTTATCTTTTTTGTGTGGAGGATAATCTATTTTCTCCAGAAATTCCTCCAGATGCCCATACAGGAGCTGCAGGTCAAATCCCTCTGCAAGCGGATTGTTTCCTCCTTCCAGTTCAGCAAGTTCGTAGAGTACCACTGCAACTGCATGAGAAAGATTCATGATAGGATATACTTCAGAGGTTGGAACTGTAATCAGCATATCAAAGCTTTTAAGCTCATCATTCCGAAAACCATTATCTTCACGCCCGAACAGGATAGCAACTGTCCCGCTGTATCCTTTGAGTTTCTCTTTGAGGTCTCTTGCCGTATAAAGCGGAAGGCGGATATGTTCTCCGGTCTTCAGGCTTCCAACTCCTGTGGTCCCAACAAGCAAATTCGCACCTTCTACGGCCTCTTCAAGAGTTGAAGCAATCCTTGCTCCTTCAAGCACATCCCGGGCATGGGAAGCCATTGCTCTTGCCTGTCCTTCGAGTTCGCAGGGGTTTATCAGCACCAGATCGGTATACCCAAAATTTTTCATAGCTCTTGCGACTGATCCGACATTTCCCTGATACATGGGTTCAACAAGCACTATACGAATATCAAGTGACAAATTTCTCAATCCTGCGTTTTTTAAAATCAGTTCTCAAGGGTAATAGCACCTTCCATACAGACAGTTACGCACATCCTGCAACTAAGAAAGTATGAAGGGTCCTACAAAATAGAGACTTTTTTCCATTTTTGTCTCCAATGGAATAAATCCTCGGACCTTTCGAACAGGCAACTTTACATTTTCCACAGCCTGTACATTTCTTCCCATCAATATAAATTTTCATATTGATTATTTTCCATGTGTTGTAACATTTTATAATGACTTCCTCATAAATCCCTTTTCTAATTTTAATTTTTACTTTCTGGAAGTTTCTTCCTTGAAAATATCCTCTTTTCCTTGAAAATACTCCCTTTTCCTTGAAAATATCTTCTTTATTTGTATCCAGAACCCTTATTTATCCTTAAATGTATTAGTTTCGAGTTATTGGGAAGATATTTTGAGCTGCATGACCCATATTTTGTATCTCGTAAATGCAGCCAAATCTTAGTTTCTGAAGCCAATCTATGTTAATATATAAATCGATTTAAAGAGAAAAGGTGATTTTGTGAGTCTTGAACAGATCTTAAAAGACAATTTTAGAGGAGAAACCACTGAAGTTGGATGGTATCTTGCAATGTCGAAGGTTGCTGAGAGAGAAGGGCTTGCTGATGTAGCAGTTTACCTCCGCCAGATTGCTATGGACGAGGCCTGGCATGCTACCGAAGTGGCTGAAATCCTCGGACTCGTTAAAGAATCAACCCTTGAAAATCTGGAGATGATGCTGGAAGGGGAAAGCAAAGCCGAAGTTGAAAAAGCCCAGGCTGCCGAACTGGCCAGAAAAGAAGGCAATACAAGAGCTGCCCTTTTCTTTGAGAGAGCTTCTCTTGACGAAGCCAGGCATAAAGCAGGACTTCAAGGTTTTATAAAAAGGCTGAAAGAACAGAAGTAAGAAGAGAAAACGGATCTTCTGATCCG
>CAZCKG010000047.1:0-12452 GCA_964498825.1 uncultured Methanosarcinales archaeon | reverse complement strand
TTCTGAAGAACACATTTCTGAAGAAGATTTTTCTGAAGAGGATCTTTCTGAAGAAGACATTTCTGAAGAGGATCTTTCTGAAGAAGACATTTCTGAAGAAGATCTTTCTGAAGAAGATCTTTCTGAAGAGGAGACACCTGAAGAAGACAATACAAATGAAATTGTAGAAATATCCTACAACGCATCGGGTCCTTTCAAGATGGAGGATGTTGTAGGTATCACTGCAACCTTCAGTAAACCCGTTTCCCTTGCAACATTAACAGTTAATGATGATTCTCCTATTGACATGGTCAGTATAAACGATACAGCCTGGTATTGCGAGTATGTGGTGGTTCCTGATGAAGTTGATGATCCAGTGAATGTATTCATCTCTGCAGTTGATGAAGACGGAAATAGTATCGATGAAATTGATGATGAAGCTTTTGTGATTGATAATAAAGCTCCGGAACTTACCCTAAATGAACCTGAATTAAAATCTGACGACACAAATTTTGTAGTTGTCGGTACAAACGATGTTGTCTTCAATTTCAGTGCTTCCGATAATTTCGACGACAGTATCAATTATACTTTCTACTTCAATGGTACAGAGATTGGTACAGGAGAACTGAATCCAGACGAATGTAAATTGGTAGAACTTAATAATCTGGATGAAGGATATTACCGATGTGAAGTCAAACTAGAAGACGACTTAGGGAATACACGTTTTAATGTTGTTGATCTGTATGTGGATACAGAAGCTCCAGAGGTAACACTTATTTCCCCAGAAGATCACCTTATTGATACAGGAGACTGCCTTAATCTTAGTTTTACTGCAAAAGATGATTTTACAGATCAGTATAAAGATCTGAAACTTTATTATGACTTATCCATTGATGGAGAGATTGTTGAAGAACAGAGTTCAGTAGAGATGCGCCCCTGGCAGTATATACAGGTCCCATGCAGTGACCTTAAAAATGGAGCTCATGAATGGTCTGTTGATGTTTATGATGATGCAGGAAACAACGTTACGAGTGAAACTCGGTACATATATGTAGACGAGGAAGATCTTAGAGTTTTGCTCATTTCTCCGGATGGTGGATACGCTTCAGCAAATACAACATTTAAATTCAGAGTCTCAGGCGGAGCAAAGATGCCTTTCGACTACAAACTGCTCATTAACGGCGAAGAGGTAGAAAGCAGTATTTGCGAAGAAGATACCTATTCAGAGAATGAGGAAGAAGAAAATAGCATTTCAGAAGATGAGGAAGAAGATAGCATTTCAGAAGATGAGGAAGAAGATAGCATTTCAGAAGATGATGGAGCAGAAGATAGTATTTCAGAAGATGAGGAAGAAGATAGCATTACAGAAGATGAAATTGATGAAGATGATGACGTTTTTGATGTAAGAGATAATACGCTTTTCTTGGGGGAAGAAGCTACAAATTATTATACTGTAGAAGCTGAAGTACCAGATGGAGAAGGCATAGAATGGACAGTACTTATTACTGATTGTACAGGTGATACTTATCAACCTGATCCATGTTACTTCTCTCTGGATACCGCTGCTCCTGAGCGTGTAGCAAACCTGAGTGTTACAAATATGGCAAGCGAGGCAGAGGAGTCAGATTCTGATTACCCCAGACTGTACGTTAGCTGGGATGAAAATACTGAAAATGATCTTGCCTCGATGCCTTATGAAGTTTTTGTTAGTGACTTTGCACCTTCATCTCTCGAAGATATGGAAAAAATAGGATCTACATCTGATACGAGTTTCTACATTGATGAATACGGAGGAGAGTCTCTTGCAGACGGTAAAGATTATTGGGTGGCCGTTATTGCTCGGGACAATGCAGGAAATTACAACAATTGTTTTGTTTCCATTTATGGCCCTGTTCAGATATCTGGAGATATGAATTCAGGAAGTTTAGATCATTCAATTTCAGATACAAGTTCTGGATTTTTGACAGTGACCGAAAGTGAAGATATAAATTCCGACGGTTTAAATGACTCAATTTCGGATATAACTTCCAAACTTTCAGAGGAAGAGGAAATATTGGAAAGTTCAAATGACTCGGCTTCAAATACAAGTTCTGGAATTTTAACAGAAACTGAATTATCAGGAAAAACGAGTGATTTTACTTCAAACACAAATTACGAATTTTTGTCAGAAGATGGGAATTCGGAAAAGCTGAGAGAGAAACTCAGTACAGAGATCTTAAGAAATATAATTCCCCAAATAAATAAAACATCTTTAAAGAGTGTGAATAAAAATTCACTGGCTAAGAATCAGGTATCAGAATCTGCAGAAGATCCTGCTGAACCAAAAAGTACTCCAGATTTCCATATAACTTGTTCAGCTATGAGTATTCTTCTGCTTGCCTTTGGGTTAAATCTCAAGAGGAAAACGGGTAGAAAGCTCTGATGAGTTTTTTCAATTACTATGAGCGTCTCTGATGCTATATAGTAATTAAAACCATTTTTCTCTATATTATATTTCTCTCTTTTATATTTCTTTCGTATTTCTCTTTTTAAAATTTCATTTTTCAAAGTAATTTGAAAAAACTAGATTGTGATAAACCTGAGTATTTTTTCTCCTTCGCTTATCCGTCCAAGAAAATCCTCCTTGTCAGTATATGGGACTCCTGTAATTACCGAATCAGATGCTTTCCTTCCAAGCCCTGGTAGTTCCCTGATAAGGGCGGGAGAAGCCGTATTAATGGGTAAGGGATAAGGAATACCTGTGATCGAGCGC
The DNA here is from genome assembly GCA_964498825.1 of uncultured Methanosarcinales archaeon. Taxonomy (GTDB): domain Archaea; phylum Halobacteriota; class Methanosarcinia; order Methanosarcinales; family Methanosarcinaceae; genus Methanosarcina. Next base: position 9,721 of record CAZCKG010000047.1, on the reverse strand, counting down.
ATTCCGTGCCCTGTAATGGTGATATCAGTGAATCTTCTCAAAGGCATGGAAGCAGGAATTCCTACAAGAAGGGGGTATGAACCAAGTTGTCTTCCGAAAGTAACTCCCTTTTCGTGCACCTCACACATGACATCCCTGAGTATTGTGCCTTCGGGCACTACCTGCTTCAGCATTGGAAGATCAATGGTCTTCCTAACCTTTTCTTTATATTCAAGAAATAATTTCTTGTGTTTTGTGGCTACTTCATCCTTCCCATAAATAGGTGTGCCTGGAAAAGCCATGACCTGACGAATGTTGATTCTGCGCAGGAGTAAACCCGAATCAAGCACATGTTTCAGAAAATCATAGTTAAGCTGGAAAGTTTTTTTAGATTCACCCATTAAACCGTGTACGAAATTAATTCCGGGAAGAATCTCAGGTAGCCCGTTTACCCCTCTGATGGCTCCAAACCTGTTTACAAGTTTAATTGCCTCAAAGACTTCCTCAGGACTGGCCTTAAGGGAATTTGCAGCAATTACCTTAGGGTCGGCGCTTTCCATTCCAAAGGCAGTCACATCCCCTGATGTGTGATATTTAACTATTGTTTTAAGGATCTGTTCCGACTCCTCAGAGTAAACTGCAAGTGTTATAGGGTTTGCATTATCCATATGGAGCACGGAGAGTTCAGGGGCAGAGTTCCGAATTCCCCTGTAGAGCCTTTCAATAGCTTCAGGATTAGGTTTTGGCACAGGTCCGCCGACATCTTTTCCATGATAGGAGAACAGATCCGGCTGCCTTCCTATCCTGAAATAGCGAGCTCCATAGGAGTAAAGTGCAGAGGCTTCGCAGACGACATCTTCCACAGGCCTGTAGTCAGAAACTCCGTAAAAGGGTTCCGTACAGAAAGAGCAGTGGACCTGTCTACCGCATCCTCTGTAGGTTTCAAGCTCACACATACAGTAAGGGTAATCCGGGTGCTGCCTGATCAAAAAAGCCCCTTTATATCCCCAGCGCCCGATTTCGGCTGTTGTCCTGAAACGGTGTTCAATAGTTTCCGGACTTTTCAATCCCAAAGGTAATCCTTCACTTCTTCCAGTTCCCCCCTCCAAAAGATCATACACAAAAGCTTCGAGATCCATCCTGGCGAGCACTGCACCTTCAAGACTTGTTCCGCAGTCAATTCCCTTAGCTGCCCTCCCGCCTTCCCTGCTGAAACCAAGCCTTATAGGGCCGCCTATAACTTTTAAGCCACCTGCAGCCCGAAAAATAGTCTCGATTTCACCCAGGGTTATCGGAGAAGCCCGAAGGTATTTACCTGGCACTGTCATGCCTGCAATGACGATTAAAAGGTCTGCTTTTCCTACAAGTTCCCCGGCACCAGCCGGATTTTCCCTCAGAGAGTCAATAGTGAGGTAATGAATATCCTTTTCGGAAAGCCCGCGCTCCCTGAGAGCGCCTGCTATGTATCGCGGGTAAGGAGAAAGGTAAGGAGGGACTCCAAGACAGGCGGGTTCGTCTACATAACCGTCAACAATTAGTGCTTTCATGTAAGTTCTCGTTTCCATTTGTTTGATTACTGAAGATGGTATATAGATTGCAGCTCAATATTAAATTGAAGGTGCTCGTGAAGGTATTGAAACTTCCGGATACTATAGTGAGAAGTGAAGAGATAAATCAAGAGAAAACAAGTTAAGAGAAAACAAGTTAAGAGAAAACAAGTTAAGAGAAAATAACTCAAAAGAAAGAAGAGTGTAAAATAATTAGGGCCGGGACCGAGAATCGAACTCGGGTCGTAGCCTCCACAGGGCCACAGGATGGACCTCTACCCTACCCCGGCCACAGGGTCTGGTACTTCAGGTTTGAAGCAAGCTATAGAAGGAGTTTTTTTATATAAAGTTTTTGCCGGAAGGAGCAGGGAACCCTCACTATGGAAGGAAAATTTCTGTTTTCCGGCAGAAGGGATACGTTAAATTCTGTTTAAAGCATTTCCTGAACTGCTAAATCAGAGTTTTTCGAGCCTGTCAAGAGCCAGTTTTGCAGCCTTTTCACCCGAAAGAAGCATGCCTCCAAAGACAGGACCCATTCTTGGAGCGCAGGTTGCGGCATTTGCAGCCATACCCGCAACGATCAAACCCGGATAGATCTCCTGAGTTGCGTCAACAGCCAGACGCTCGCCAACTTCTGACCACATAGGTTTTTCTCCGAGCTTCCCAAATTCTCCTATCTTTGCGTTCGGGATTTTTCTGAGAATCGTATTGCAGACAGTGGCATCATGTCCGGTCCCATCAATTACGAGTTTTGTGCGAATCATAAGAGGATCCACGTGCAGGCGCTGAGCTGAAACAGGCCCCCAGTTGATGACAATTCCTGTAACCCTGTCATTTTCCCTAATCATAACATCTTCAAAGCTCACAAGGTTAAAGACCTCAGCTCCTGCAGATGTTGCACCTGCAATCAGCTTCCCGACAGATTCCACTGAGTTGGCAACATAGTAACCTGGCTGGTACTCTTTATATCTGATCCCGAAATCGTCCAGAATATGGAGAGCAGCTTCCTGCACAACAATGCGAGGGAACATCATTCCTCCTGCCCACATGCCGCCTCCGAGGGATAACTTTTGCTCATAAATAGCAACCTTTACTCCAGCCTCTGCCAAATACTTTGCAGCCACCAGATTTGCAGGCCCTCCTCCTACAAGCGCCACATCAATGTCCGTGTATTCAAGAAAGGTTTTAGAATACTCATCAAAAATTGCCCGTGTAATTATAACTTCGTCGAGTTCCATTTTAATCTCTCATAAATCTTCTACGGTTGAAAATCCGGGAAAAACAGCCCGACTTTTTCAGAAATAAATCAGGGAATTGTTAACCCTGGACAGAAGTATTGAAATTCACACTTTGATAAGGTGCATTATTTTTAAAGTTGTTGGAAAATGATGGGAAGGAAGAGAGGGAAAACTTAAAAATAAGCTCCCTCCAAAAATTATGGGAGAAATTGGTAGAGAGATAAGTAGAAGGATAAGTAGAAGGATAAGCAGAAAGATAAATAGAAAGATAAATAGAAAGATAAGTAGAGGGCTCCAGCTCAATTAAATTCTTTAAACCTCAGCAGTATGCTCCAAAATAGAAATAAGATAAAAATCCTCACCAAGAGATAGTCCTCTTGAGCGAAGCGAAAAGGACAGCGGGCTCCCGAATCGCAATTCGGGTAAGAAAAAAGAGAGACTCTATAAATTGAGCCTCTGAATAATAATTTCTAAATTAACTTTACTGCTCAGCCTGTCCACCATTGTTGAAGAACATGGTGTCGTCTTCACTTGAATAAAGGACAAGCTGACCGTCCTTCATGGTTACCGATTTTACACCTGTAATAAGTGACGTGTATTCAGGGTCCATGGAATCAGGCCCGCATGCCACAAGTGTCATTGTAGCTGTGTTAAGAGTCAAATCGTTTCCTTCCAGAATATAGCTCCCGCTGCCACTGTTGCAGTCTGTTTTTAGGTAGTATGTACCGTCAGATGAAAGGGAAAGAGTGTACAGTTCAGGATTAGATACCTGAATGTTCTCGCCAGCATGCTCATAACCAGTCCACAGCCATTTGACACCGATAATGCTGTCAGCAGAAACTGGGTCAAGCTGCTGAGGGTTATCTTCTGAAGAATCGGATTCAGAGGAGCTGCCGCTGGAAGAGCCAGACTCAGAAGAACTACCACTGGAAGAGCTAGATCCAGAGGAACTACCAGAAGAGCTAGACTCAGAAGAGCCATTATTTGAAGAGACAGATTGAGAAGAAGTATTGTTTAGAGATTCAGGCTGTACAGATGTATTGTTTAGAGATTCAGGCTGTACAGATGTATTGTTTAAAGATTCAGGCTGTACAGATGTATTGTTTAAAGATTCAGGCTGTACAGATGTATTGTTTAAAGGTTCTGGCTGTGAAACATTTTCTTTCTGTTCAGTACAGCCAAGCGAAAAAGAAGCTACGGTTATAACTCCTATAGCCAGAAGTAAAACAAGACCTATTGACATGTTTTTAACTTTCATATTAACGCCTCATAAATTAAATGGTAATTTAATTAACTTGTTTAAATATATCTTTTGTTTAAGCTGCAATTTGATTCGCAATTATCAGATCTGCCTTTATTTTGCATAAAATCTGCAGACATGTTTTAAAAATTTCATAGAGAATTCTTATTGATCCCCCTAAAAAGAATTCTAATCAATCCTCTTAAAGGTCAAGTAATAAAAATAAAACTATAAATCCCTTCTGTTTTTAATTTACTTTTTATCCGGTTTGTACCTTACTCTGTCCAAATTTTATCTAGTTCACATTTCCCCAGCTTCATATTTTACCCTTGTCTCGCTTAATCAGCTGGGTGCAGTTCCCCAGGGACCTTCAAGCAAAAAAAGCTAGTCTTCTGATCCTGTAACAGGGCACTTATCAATAAATGTTGCACCATTCTTTACAAGATAATCAACTTCTCTTTCCATGTCTTCACCCTCCGGTGAAATATGAAACTGGAGATGATGAGTCATTTTCTCACAGAAGGAAGAACTACCTGGAAGCTTTCCCAGTTCCAGAATGACCCTATATCCAGAGCTTAAGAAAAAGCCTCTGCTTTTTCACTCTGATGGACCTTTTTGATGGAAAAAAGTTTTTAGCTACAACTCAGTTTTAAAGTGAGAATTCATGAGTCTAGAATGTATAACTTGAATTTTATAATATAGAAATTAAGTTAAGGAAACAAGGTTCCTATGTTTCTATAATTGACAAAATCAACTTTATTGATAACAAAACAAATATTTTGGGGTAAAATGAAAATAAATGCATACAAGATCCTGAAAGGCAAGTCAAAAAAGAATCCATGGATCTGTCAACTCGGAAGTGGTAGTTGAACTTCCGGGAGGGTGGGAATTAACTTCATAATTACAAAAAGTCATGCCGAAAGTATGAATTTGAAAGAAGGACACGAAGTATAATGCAGTAATATAAAGCAACCAGCATAATGTTAGCTTCAGAATAATGTATGGATTTTGCCAGTATATTTTTAGTTGATACTGCCTCACTATACTCAATAGAGATCTTCTGATAAATAGAAAAAGCAGAAAATAAGCTCTAATAGGCTTTAATATATAAACAAAACCGAAAGGAAAGCTGTATATAAGACTGTTTGTAAATTATATCATATAGGGGGAGTTATTTTGTCAAAAGAGCGCAGAGAACCGTCCTTTCAGCCTGAACCGATACCAGAACCGGAACCAGAACCATTTCCTTCGCCTGAACCGATACCAGAACCGGAACCAGAACCATTTCCTTCGCCTGAACCGATACCAGAACCGGAACCAGAACCGGAATATGAGCACAAGCCAAAGAGAAAAAAGTAACTACAATAAAGTACGGCAGGTATGATCACAAAAGTTTACATAGCTCACTGTGAGGAGGATGAACCGCTTGCTCAGGAACTTACGAGAGCGCTCTGGGCAGTGGAACTGGAGAGTTTTTCCTCCCTTTACAGGAAAGCTCGAATTCTTTCCCTTGCCGAAAGAATACGGTTTGGCATCCGACAGTCTGATTGTGTCATCCCGATTCTCACAAAGGAAGGTGTAAAATCTCCTATAGTAAATCAGGAAATAGGCCTGGCAATCGGAGCGGATCAGTGTATAATTCCTTTGGTAGAGCCCGGAGTGGAATTGCCTGTTCTGATACACCACCTCCAACCCATCAATTTTTCTTCAGATGCTTATGAAGATGCTCTGGGAAAATTAATACAGAACATAAGACAGCTCACAAGGCTTGATTGGCTGAAAATAAAATGCCCATACTGTGGAGAAGAAATGACACAGTATATGTCTCCTGAAGAGGAAGTAGAAAAAGCTCTTCTTGCAGGGAAACACCTCGAGACAAAATGCAGCTACTGTCAGAGAAAAATTAATCTGGATCCTAGGACCTTCAGGCCTATTCTTTAACCGTTCTCTGATTGTTTATTAAACAGAATAGTTTAGAACTTACGCGGTTGAACTGAATAATCAACAGCCTCAAACCTTCAACTGTATAAAGCATCGATTTATTAGTGATGTCTATTGATCTTGATTTTGAACCTCAAGTGCGTAAGTCCTATAGTTAAAAATAGAAAAGAGGTTTAACTAATGGAGAAAAGAGTAACTGATGAAGTAAGAGATGAGCCAGGAGAACCAATGGTAGCTAAATCAAAAATGGGCGACGCTACAGTAAGTGAGCGAGAAGTAAAGGGAATAGAAAATCTTACTCCAATAGAAAAAAGGCATCTGCTCTTGCAGCTTGCCCGCGATAAGGTAAAGAAAAATTCTGTAGGACCATGGGAAATAACTGATATCAGAAGGGAAGAATGGAGGACTGTTAAAGCCATATTAACCCAACCGGTAGAAATCGATGTAAAAGACACAGGAAGAGATGTTCTCTTTGAGGTATTTCTTGACATAACGCAGTTAGAAAGAGAGCTTGAAGCAGAAAAGGTCGAAGTAGATGAACTTGAAACGCAGAAACGAAAAACTATACCAAGAAAATAATCTGAGACGTGTAATCTAAGAGTAGAAGTTAACAATAAGAAATAAAAAATAAATCAAAAATAGTAAAGAATGTCTTAAAAAGGCAAAGATAAAAACTTCAGGAACTTATCCATATTAAACCGTATAAGTTACAGATAGACAGATCCTTAAGTAATCTTTAAGTCTGCGCTTTAAAAAAGAATAGTTCCTTTTAACTCTTGAATGAATTATAGTTAGAATTTTCTACTTTTCCGTTTCGCGTAACACTCCCTGCAATAGACAGGCCTATCAGGGTCCGGCTCGAAGGGTACCTCTGTTTCCTGACCACATTCAGAACATTTTGTTGTGTACATCTTTCTTGGCTCTATATCCGAATCTCGACCTCTGCTAAAACCTCGATCCTTACTCTGGAAGCTTTTTCGCTTCATTATATTTTCCCCTATGCTATTTCCCCTAAAGTCATACTCAGGAGTATCACCAGATATTCAAAAAGCAACCTAAATAAAAATAAAATTCTTTCCGGAGAACCCTGACGAATTATATGGGTAATCAATATCTGTTCCAATAATATCTATTGTTGTTTATTTTGATATATTTACTCGTGCTTTACTTGACAATTTGAGTCTTTCAAAACTTTACTTATGCTTATTGTTAATCTGTAATTGACACTTTTCAGTCTGTATTTCTGAAATAAGACTTCATTAAAAAGCCAAGGTATAAAGTAGTGTTTAGAATTGAAGTGAAGCCTTTAGTAAGTTTGCTATTACCTCCTCTGACCAATTTTTAAGTAAATAGTGGAGCTTTAAAAAATGTCAAAATTTCACTAAAGGCATTATTTCATGAAAAATGAAGGAGGTTTGGAGCCTCCTTATTTCTAGTCAAATGGAAAGAATGCCTAACTTCCTCTGGCTGGTCACCTTCTCTGTAACAAATATAAATTGATGTTGACTCCTGAGGAATAGTGATTTTCTTGCCATTAATTATTCAGAAGTTTAGACAAATTTACTTTAACTGTTTTCCCATTTGATAACTTGCCTTAAAAAACTTATTTCCCTTGGAATTCCTTGCTCACATCTGCAGCGTTTGTATATTCCCTTTCTGGAAGGTCCTCAAGAACCTTAATTACCTTATCGCTGGCTTTGTGACTCTTAGCATGCTTAATAAGATCCTTCTTATGTACAGGATAGTCGATATCCTTCAAAGCTTTCTGAACTTCAATCGGACTTGTTAGCATAAAATTTCCCCCTATTTAATTATATTCTCAAATTCTAAGCTGATATTATTATCAGTACCTGAATAACTTCTCAGAAGGTCCTGTATGAACTTCTGTTGCGTAAATTCTAGCCGTATTCCCGAGCAAATTTACTTGAAAATATATATTCAGTAAATTGGTACTCTCTGGCTTCGGCTACCCAGATACGTTTGCTTTTCAAACGTTTGATTTCTCTGGTGACCATTACCAGGACTCTTATACTCTATTTCAGATATCCCCTTTAGAAGATCCAGAATATCGTTGCTTGCCTGTTTTCTTTCAGCAAACCTAATGAGGTCATCTCTGCTTGCCGGATAACCTTTGTCCCTGCGAGTTATGAACTCCTTAACCTCGCATGGACCTCTTTTGATAAATTCACCTCCCTAGATTCAGGTAACTATTACCGTTCCCATTTAGTTGCCCACCCTCCAATGAGTATTATGTGAGGTATAATATAAAAAAGAATTCAAATCAAACGTTTGTTAGAAGATAACTAGTTAGGTCTGAAAACTCTTTATTTTTTAGGAAATTGATGAAACCAGAAAAAAGAAGTCCAGAAGGAACTTACATTGAATCTTAGGACTCATATGTATAATCTGGATCAAAATAGAAGGATCAAAAAAAAGACCTTTTAAAACAGGTGATAAGCGATAAATGATACTCCATCAGAAAATGAGTTAACCACGTTTACAAAAAACTTTATTAAAAGAGACTGGATTTTAGAATTCTGAAAAGAAAAAAAGGTGATATGTATTAGGTCTATAAGGCCTGATAATTATAACAGGTACTACTTTTTTAGCAGCTAGCACTCCCCTTACAGAGATTATGGTCACAGTATCTGCAACAAAGCCGGGATTCAGAAGAGTCCAATAATAAACATCAATAGACCTGAGAATATAGGAATTAAAAAATTATCGTTAAGGAAAAACTTGAGCATCGTCTGAGAATTAAATTCCCTGATGGTCTGTAAATTTATAATACTTTCCAGTAGCATCCCCCCTGCAGAACCAACAAGAGCCTGAGCAGGAGATACAAAAAAAGAGGAGGCAAAAAAGGCTCCAATAAGGCCTGAAATAGTTCCTTCTACGGTTTTTTGTTCAGAATAGGGAAGTTTATGCCTACCTATCAAGACACCCACTGCTGTTGCTATTGAATCTCCGAATGCAACAATTGCAATCGAAGCATAAACAATATTTTCAGGAAACAATACAAAAGAAATGGTTATACCGCAAAGGAGAAGAATAGTCCCTTTAAACGGGACGGTCTGTTTTGAAGGTCTTCCCCACCTACATAAAAAAGTAGATAACGAGCTGGGAAGTTTATTTGTTAGAATTATAACTGACATTATAACATAAAAAAGAATTAGAAGTAACAGGACGGTCAATGCCTTGTTACCGGCTATCCAAATTAAAATAATTAAAACTATTCCCGTAGACAGGTGTATTAACTGACGCTCAACTTCGCCTTTAAGAGAGGATTTCCGATCGGGATAATCACACTTTAAGTTTGGATTTTGCTCGATCACCATGAAATCACTCTTCATGACCTAACTTCTATGACTCTATCCCTACGGCCTTACTTCATGGCATTCTATGGCCTTACTTCATGACATCATGCTCTTTTAAGAATAACTAGAGTTATCTGGCCAAATATACTTATAAAAATAAAATTTTAGAATTTAATCCCCCTCTTTGTAACTATGCCTGATTAGAGATATGTCCTTAGATATATAAATACATACAGATGAAAATCCAGGATTATAATAGATCATCAATCCAGCTTTTCAAGTTTGATACTTTCAGCAGAAAATACCGGTAAACTTTAAAGAGAGTCCATACCAGAAAGAGGCTTGAAAAAAGGAAGCAACAGGTCAAGGAAAATGAGCTAATGAATATCAATACCAATTCATGGATGAATATCAATTCATGGATGAATAACTTGGTAAAGTTGAAAGACGAGGAGGCAA
>CAZCKG010000046.1:0-12502 GCA_964498825.1 uncultured Methanosarcinales archaeon | reverse complement strand
TTCTTTTGCTCATGATTTCATTTCTTAAAACAAAACTATAATCTAGATTATTGATACCTATTGACAGTACTTCCAGAAAATACAATTATATATCTTTATTAACATTATTATATATAATATGAAGTATTAGTATAAATTAGGGCATCTGAAAACAATTCTCTTTTTCCCAATTTAATCTTCCCCAATCCCCCACCCTCAAAAACAGATGCCCACCAATTTATTTCTAAACATTCCCACTGTATACTAGGTACAGGTTGTCTGGTAAAAATGTCAAAAACCAGCAGACTTGAATAATTTCGTTGAAGGATATCCATTTACTGTCACTGATTTTGTAGTGGTGGAATTTTCTCTAAAGGGTTCAATAGCAAGATATTCTTCAGAACTGAAGCAGTCCTTAAGCTTTTCCAGGGTATCGAACTCAATAAGGATTGTCCTCTCAGGACCCCGGTTTCCAGATATAGGAATTATTTCTCCTCCCCTGATGAGATACTTACCTCCGTATTTTTTCATAATTTCGGGAACCTTTTCAACGTATTTAGAGTAGAGTTCACGGTTCAGAATTGTGATTTCAATTATTATACATACAGACATTTTTTGTCTTCCTTTATTGAAAATATGTTAGCTGGCTTTAAAGAATATCTTACCATTCTGGAAAAATAACATTAAGTATTTTTCTATATTCCATACATAAATAGAGAAACTTCATGCTCTCAAATAGTAAAATACTTATAATAAAAAAACTGACTAATCAGTCAATGCGGTGCAAAGGTTAACAGATGATTTATCGCAAGAATAAGCAGTCAATCAAAAGGTCAATAAGGAGTAAGTTAAAAAATTCAAAAATCAGGGGAAAGAAAAATGCTATACAGAAAAATACCTAAAAACGGAGACGAACTCTCGATACTTGGATTCGGGTGCATGCGCCTTCCTGTGAAAGAAGACGGCAGTATAAATGAAGAAAGAGCCACTAAACAGATACGCTATGCAATTGATCATGGAGTAAACTATATTGATACGGCCTGGCCCTATCACATGGGACAGAGCGAGCCCTTTTTAGGTCTTGCTCTTGCTGACGGATACCGTGAGAAAGTAAAACTCGCAACAAAACTCCCATCCTGGCTTGTAGAGAGCCGGGAGGATATGGACAAATTTCTGAATGCCCAGCTGGAGAAACTCAAAACAGACCATATAGATTATTATCTGATCCATGGTCTCTCAGGAGAGGTCTGGGACAAAATGGAATCTCTTGGTGTAATAGACTTCATTGAGAAAGCAAAAAGTGATGGGAGAATTGTCAATGCAGGCTTTTCTTTCCATGGATCAGGTGACGACTTTAAGCGGATTGTAGATGCATATCCCTGGATTTTCTGTCAAATACAGTACAATTTCATGGACGAAGATCATCAGGCAGGAACTGAAGGGCTTAAATATGCAGCTTCCAAGAACCTGGGTGTAATTATTATGGAACCTCTGCTTGGAGGCAACCTGGCTAATCCGGTACCTTCTGAAGTAGAAAAGTTCTGGAATGAAGCTGCAACGAAACGTACACCTGCAGAATGGGCTTTCCGCTGGGTCTGGAACCATCCGGAAGTTACAGTCGTGCTTTCAGGAATGAACGAAGAATCCCATATAGAGGAAAACCTGAAAATAGCAGATGAAGCTTACCCTAATTCCCTGACAAATAATGAATTGGAGCTTGTTAATAGAGTTGAGCAAAAGTACAACCAGCTTATGAAGATTGGTTGTACAGGCTGTCAGTATTGCATGCCCTGCCCTTCAGGAGTTGACATCCCTGAGTGCTTCAGTATTTACAATAACCTGCATATGTTCGGTAACGCAGATGGAGCCAGGTTCACGTACGCTATAAGGATGAGCGGCGTGTTTACAAATACCGAACCCGGAGGATTTGCTTCCCAGTGCATCGAATGCGGACAATGCACAGATATATGTCCCCAGAGTTTGAAAATACCTGATTTGCTCAAAGCTGTTGTAGAGGAGCTGGAGGGACCTGATCTGGAGAAAAGGATAGCTATGGCTAAACAACTTTTTACAAAAAAATAATTCAAGGAGAAATTAACGAATTCAGCTAAACGCACATTTCTGACGAATAACAATGCGAATGATGACGGAGGAAAAATAAAACACCCTCAGAATCATTATTTTCCTGTTCCTGTTGCTCTGGCTGAACATTCTTAACCCAATTAGCGGAAATGCCCCAGGTCTTATATGTTTATTCAGAAAACGAATCTTGGAATTCCCAAGGATTTAACTATTTATGTAACTCAATATATTCAATTAAAAAAGTAAAGGTAAATTAAATAAATCCAATTTAATATTTGATCGGATTAGAACCATACCTTGAACCAGTTCTTTTTTCTTCTTCCCCTTCTCTTTTTGCTTTATACCAATCACAGAAACAGCATCCTTCTTTGCAATGCATGATACGTATATGCTTTACAATACAAGCAAGTCCTATTAAAGCTAAGATATAAACAACTATTTCCATAAATTTGTGCATACTTATTCACCCCAATCTATTATTGTACCTTATATTGTACCTTATCGTTTATGAAGATAAGCAAACAGGTAGAAAACTGTCATTATACAGGAAATATTGATACACATGATGTAGAAAAAACATAGATGCCCCACATAATCAACCATCTATTAAAATGACAGCCATTTGAATTCGGTTAAGGGATGACAGGTCAGGAAATATTCACATCGCAAAATTACTGAACCCTAAAAGCCAGGAACAGAATAGAAGCTTATAAAGGTAAATTTAGAGAGCTAAACTTAGCAGGGTAATCTCAAAGGGCTTCAGGATCACCCTCGTAAATAATATATAGTCCCCAGCTGTCAAGAGTACCTTTGTTACCTTCGACCTGGTCTGAGATCCTCAGCGTCCAGATTCCACTCATTTCTTTATTCACAGCAGGCAAGAGGTTTTCATTAAATTCGCTGTTAAACGTTCTTTTGAGATCTTTTCTGTTATTTAGAGTCCTGTTATGCAGTATGAATTCTTCCCGAAAAGGCGTGACAAGTACTGCTTTCAGATCCCCTATAGAAGGGTGGGTAATCTCCAGGGATACTTCAAGCTTTACTATTTTTCCCGTTCTTTCAATCTCGATTTGGCTTTCGATACCTTTTAAATAACAATCTGGAATTCTGAGAAAAGGAAAGATCTCCCTTTTAATTTCTTCCTTTTTAACCTCATGTACCAGAAATTTAATTCCCCAGCTATGGAAATAACCTATGTTTTCCTTTGCAAGATCTTCAACTTTAAGAGTCCATTTCCCGAAGACCCGCTCTCCTATGCAGTCTTTGAGAGCAGAAACAGAACCTGAATTATACGTTCTTACAAGACTTTTGTCCTTTCGGAAAAGCCGATCATGAAGGACTATTTTTTTCCCAGCGGGCGTAAACAGTGTGATCTTTAGATCCCTGAGATAAGAGTGCTCAATGTTTACGCTGACTCTTATATCCTTTACAAGCCCGTCCTCTGGAAAATCGATAGAACTCAGGATTCCATCAGGGCTAATGTCCGGAATATAAATTTCAGGAGAAGTTTTCTTTTCAACCGGAAAAAGATTTTCTTGATCCCCTGCAGGCTTCCCAAGGCCTACTGCAGCCCATGCATTCCTGATTGCGGCATATTCAGGCCCTCTGTCTCCGTACAATTGACGGCAGGCGTTCAGCAGGGCATATCTTGCTTCTCGGAAGGTCCACCTGCTGAGAGTTGGACTGCACAGGTAGGCGGTAAGAGCAAGGTAATATATTTTTTCTGCTTTTGTTCTGAGGATACCTTTGACTTTTATTCCGTAATGAGTTCCCCCTTCAATGGTAAGGTAAGCAGCTTTGTTAGGGATTCCGCTGTTATAGTGGATATACCCGGCCTGGTTCCTATGAAGTTCGGGAATTTCACCGGGAGCAAGCTTCATATAATTATCAATGTGGTCAGGCTGACCGAATCTCGGGGGAGCAGAAAGATCCCTGAGAGCATCCCCTTCATGGTATGGGGTGTAAACTCCTTCTCCGATATCCCAGCTTGTTATCTTTTCTCCTTTTGAGATCAGGATTGCAAAAACATCGGCAAATGACTCATCGAGCGCTCCCGATTCTTCACTGTACACGAATCTGGCTGTCTGCGCAGCAATTGCATGGGTCAGTTCATGGGCCACGATATCGAGCGCAAAAGCCATTGGTTTCCAGCGAAAGCCGTCTCCGTCTCCGAAAACGAGTTCTTTATGATAGTCGCTCCAGAAAGAATTATTATATTGGTGCTGGAAGTGAACCGTAGAAACAAGAGGAGAACCTCTATTATCATAGCTCTCCCTTCCGAAATTATTTTTGAAATAATCATACACTATTCTCATATTTTCGTGGGCTGCTTGAGCCACCTCATCCATAGAAATTTGCTCATTTTCAAGCAGGAGTTCACCTGGCAGGACGGATTCGTTTTTTGCAGTATATGTCTTTCTGGAAAGTGCGGATTTAATCTGAGAAAATTTATAGAGCTGCTCCCCGGTATGCGCATCAATGAAATGGAATCTGCCTTCAAATCCAAAAGTAAATACAGACTCAACCTGCCAAGCAAGGTGAATCTGTCTCTCTCGATCTCGAAAAAGCATTAATTGTGCACTGGGAATAGAAACAAAATTTTCTGGACCTATATCCTGAAGGACAATTTCGATAGCTTCTTCTCTTTTTATTCTTGGCTCAAGGGGAACAGGCACCTCTACTATGCGAAAATCTTTGTATGCTATAACTTCTCCTGCCGGATTTATGTGAATCTGGACAGCTCCCTCAAAAACAGGAACACCATTTAAGTGCTGAAGGAAAAAAACATGTTGAAACCCGGAAAAATCGGTCTCTGCAGTAAATAGCTCCAGATCTTCTTCAATTCCTGGTTGCATATCACGAAGTTCGCTATATTCTTCCAGAAATTTTCTTGCTATTTGCTCAGGATTTTCGGTTGACGTCTTTGAAAGAGTGCCTTTGATGAACTTTGGAATTTTCATCTGGAAGTCCCAAAATATTTCAGATTCTGGATCTATACTCTTTATTTTCTCGACGATTTTTGCCTGTTTCTCATTTAATTCCCTCATCTTTTCCCCATATCTTAATTTTCCCTCAAATTATATCCTTCTTTCATCCTGATTTTTTAGTGATATTTATCCTGAAAGCTTTGTAAATTTATATCAGGACTAGAAAATCAGAGTACGAAAAAGAAAATATATTGAAATTAATTTGAAAACCATTTATTAAAGAGGTAAAAAACGAGATAAAAATGAGAAAATATGTAGAAAATAAACTATATACTGAGATTATCCATCAATTTCAATCTGATGCTTCGAACTTTCTGCGAAAGAGGACTTTCTCTATAACCCTATTTTTAGTTATCAGCCAATAGCATTGGCTCTTCGTCATTCTCTATGGATAACACGATTTTAAATTCAAGACCGCCATTGGTTTTTTGTAAAGTATTCACGCAAAATAACGAAGAGCCATAACATTCTTACTTTTCCACAAACATAATGTCAAGCAGATCAGCTTTAAAAGCTATTTTCCTGTTACGTTGATCTATAAGGTCGCTGAGTTTTACCTCAAGATAGTTGTGAATAACTACGTGATCATTTTCGTTTCTTGACCCGGATGATACCCAGATTAACCAGTCTTCCAGATCTCCCTTAAAGTCTTTCTCCACAGCTTTCAGGTAATCCGTGCATCGTCGGAAAAGCTTGGGAAGAATTAATTGGCCACCAGGACTAATGGAGTCCTGAGCTTCCAGTACAAACTCAGTTGTCAGATCTAATTCCCAGATACCTTTATTGGCATCCCGAGCTTCTGAGGCTACTTCACTCAGGAGTCTGCGATGAGTAAACGGTGTGGAAGTATAGACAGTGTAGTAGGCTATGCCTTCTTTAAGCAGACAATAATTAATTGTGTTTTCTAGCAGAACTTCATCCACCCTGACCCAGTCTCCATCCTCAAGAAGGTCTGCGTCTGCTTCTAATATTACATAAGCAACCGGACGACCATTGGCTTCAGCTGCCTTTGAAAGGATTGCCCCGCGCACTGTTTCAGGCTCACAGGACAATACTTTATCCGGATTATTAGAGTGATACTCAATGTTCCTAAAGCCCATCCAGCATAGAAGATGATCTCGGGCTTTATCCCCAAATGGCTGTGCTGCACTGCCATAATGGGTTTCGGGAGTATCTACGGCTTCAAATCTCAGTTGAACGCTTCCATCCTTTTTGGAAGGCTTGATGCGGTATGAACCATGGAGATTCTGATATAATTCAGGATTATCTGCTATGAATCTGACAGAATCCCCATCTGGTTCATAGCCAATGATAGTAAAACAACCTTTAATTACACAATAGCATGGTGAAGACATAATATTACCTCTTTCATCGATTTATTGTTCTATTTTAATAGGGTCGTGTTCTCGATTTATTGATCAAATCAGAAAAGCGAGTGCGTCTCCGGCATTCCAGAAAGTATAGAGACTCGTATGTTTACGATTTTCTATAACTCAGATCTATTACCTCTAATCGAATATCTCATCAATCTATCTTACCAACATTTAACCGATTACGCTGACTTTTTCATGTAAGCTTCAGGGTCTGCATACAAAACATAGGCTAGCCAGGTCGAATTGGACGGATCTGCCTCCCTTACAGTCTCCCTGGCTATTCGAAAGGCCTGGGCGATAGTCTTGTTCTCCTTCAGCAAGGAAGTGTAAAAACTCTTGGTAAACTTCAATGCCAGTGCGTCCTGCACTTCCCACATAGCTCCAGCAAAGGCGCCAACCTGAGATTTATTCACCAGCCTATCTGCCCAGCCTCCTAATCCTGTGAAGCTAAATCCCATTTGGGCTCCTTCACATGCATTTATAAAAATTAATGGTCTTGGTCGCTGGAAACCGAAACGTGTCTGAATATCTGAGGGTCTCAGATATCCGCCGGATAGTAGTATAGCTGAGTCATTGGGAAGTGTTGCATCGAAAGCACCATGAGTAGCAAGATGAAGTATACTAAAAGACCCGTTCTTCAAAAAATCCAGTACTTGCGCCTTCTCACTGAAAGGAGCCAGACCTGTAACTCCGGAATTTAGACTGCTCAACTGCTCTATGAACATAACCTCGTCACGGACAGCGTTCAGGTTGACCACCGCAGGAGCTACAGGCCGTGCTGCACCCGTGAGAAGCTCAACTTCAGTTGCGGGTCCTGAGAGCCAGCGAGACATTTCAAACTTTTGACACCAGAAAGGATCGTCTTCCCTTTCACCTGTAGAATCGTTGTAACGGTAAGGTTTAATCATCTCCCATTGAATCCACGGCTCATCTGAAGTGATAAGTATGGATTTTACATGATCCTTAAATCGCCAATACTCCTGTTTTAACTCTTCAGGAATAAGTTCATCCCATAAATCATTGCCAAGAGAAGCTATCCGCTGTTCTGCATCAATTCCGGGCTGGCCTGCCATCTGGCTCATCTCATGGTACAGGGCTTTTATCATTTCTTCTGGAGGTGATTTCAAAGATACCTGGCCAAACTCGGCATGATGATATCCAATTTTTTGCCCTGTCCGGGGGTTTACAAGTAATTGTTTCGCAGTATGAAGTACAAAACTTAGAATTCTTTTATCATTATTATCCAGTTGCACACAAATTTCCAGATCTGGTGGACACCATATGGGTTCAGAGCTAAGCTGCAAAGCCCTGGAAGATTCGGGCTGTTTTACTTCTTCGTTTCCAGCCTGTTCTTTTGTTACCAGAATATTGCGGCGTTCAGTGCCAATGCGTCTTCCATACTGGTAGAAGTCGACTCTTATCTGCTGTACTCCTGCCTCTTTAGGGATAAGGATAAAACGTTCTTCTGAATCGTTGTCTCTGTCTACCTTGAGAACTCTGGAGTCACTGCCCTTGAAATCAAATCCCTTAGCAAAAACTACTACTTCTACCTCAGGCAGCTGATCAGGCAAGCCTTTATCTTCTATGGAGATACCTTTTGCTTCTGGTTCAGGCGATTTCAGAAGAAGCTGGACTAACAGATTGAGTTCATCACTCAGGTTTACCTTATCCCGACACTCAATATTGGGATAGCGAATCAGCGTTTTTGCTTCTTCAGGGAAATTTTTAGGAGACGCTACCTGGTCATCAACGAATCCACCTCTAACAGCAGGCATCTTTAACTCTCTTGGTTCTATTTTTCTGGTCAAAGATGTTTCTAAGTTTTCCAGTTTAATTTCTCTAGTCAGAGGTACTTCAAACTCGAACGGTTCTGCTTTTCTGGCCATAGACATTTCTAATTTCTCTTGAGGTTTCGCTCTAGTATGACCTATGCTGCCGAATATTTCCTCAAATGTTGGCTCCCCGCGAGCAAGGGCTTCTTCCGCTGGCATTGTTCGCCGAATTGCCTTATTTAAGTCAGTGATCTTATCAATTTCTCTGGCTTCTTTAGGTATTATTTGTCTGACCTCTCCACGTGTTGGCACCACCATATTTTGAGCTTCATCAAACTCGGTCTTCATCACTTGAGCTACCCTTCTTCTATCCGCTTTGGTGAGGTCAGGTGAGGTCATAGCAGCCGCGATGCATGTTCTTAATAGAGTTTTTGACCGTTCCTCTTCTCCATTCATTAATGCACTTATGGCTTCATTAAACGGTTCCGTGATGTTGGTAAGTCCATCCATGTCATCTCTTTCCTCACGGCTCTCGATCTGAAACAGCATATAAGTGAATCCTGTTAACGGCTCGCTATCATCAGCGCTGGTCCCATAGCGAAGTCTGTCATTCGTGACCCACAATCCATTTGTATCCAGTTCTTCTTCCTCAGCCAATATCGCAGCAATGTATCCAGCCTTTAGGCAGTTTGTACTACCTCCTCCTTTTCCAACAAATGACTGATGTAAACCCAGATGCATATCTCCATTGCTCACACCGAGTAGCTCTTCGACCCCTTTAGCTATAGGTCCGGCAACATTAAGGGCAGTTGATAACTGTGGCACAACCAGTATACTTGAAAAATCTCCCATTACTTTGATAAATTTGTTAAGATAATCCTCCCCTTGCATTGCCAGTATTCCAGCGGCGACTTCAACAGCTCCTCCGTTAAAGGGCATCAATGAAGTCATGGGGTGGTTTAATTGAATCACTTTATCCAGGTTGCTGAAATTTACATCTGAGAGATTTAAAGAGCCTGCAACATAGGGAAGACTTATCTCCTGCTTTCCAAACTGGATGCGGATTATCGAGTGGACGACAGGATACAAGCTTTTAAACCATTCGCGGTCCTTAGCAAGACACATTTCATTGAGCCATAACCTGAAGTAATTCTTGCCGGCTTCCAGTGGTTCTACACTATAAGTGGCATCCTTTACATGGCTAAAATCAATCGGTACATACATATACTTCTTAGCGTTCCTGTTAAACAAACCGGTTATTGTGTCAATTAGAGGCATCCTTTTCCTCCTTTAGCTGAAGTTTTACTGGTTTTTCGATTTGCTAAAATTACCCACTTTGCCTTGTTTATTCAATCAAACTAATAATGCTCAATATACCCTTTAGAGCCGCATTTAGAGGTTATTAACCGCTGAAAACCGGAATGAATAATAAATAGGTGCTTTTTTCCGCAGTTACGGAACTAGAATTTGATTTTTCTGTACCCCTGACAGTAAGAAAATCTTGATTCTTCTGGCGGCTGAAGGTATTTTCCCTACAACCTGTAGAAAGTGTGAATATTTACATCAAAAATAGTTTCATCGATTCTGAGTGGTCACTGTAGAAATATCTGGGAACTTAATCACCCATCTGCAATGTGATATTTATTGCCTCACCAACTTCCCTGCGCTTGAGGTAATCTGTCTGATTGTCATAGCAATGAGCAGAGCAATTGTTTTTCCCATACAAAGATATTTTTATTTGGTGGGTATATCCAAAGCTTGACAGCAGGATCTCCAAAAATCATTCAGTTCTGTACATTGCTACGGATTATGAATGTATCAACCAGTCAGTTCAAAGTAATTTACTTTCCTCAGTATTATGTTTATATTCAAGTTTCATCCCTGGTGAATCTCTTTGGTATCTTTTATTTCTACCTGTAGGAACATGGAAAGAGATTTTAGGATCT
This sequence comes from uncultured Methanosarcinales archaeon, assembly GCA_964498825.1. GTDB lineage: Archaea > Halobacteriota > Methanosarcinia > Methanosarcinales > Methanosarcinaceae > Methanosarcina. Next base: position 2,363 of record CAZCKG010000046.1, on the reverse strand, counting down.
AATGATACTAGGATTTTTTTTAGTAGCTTTTGTCTCTAGCTGGGGTGTCTGAGAGTATTTACCCTTTTTGAGATCAGTCCTCACCCTGGCAAGTAGTTCCTTACGGCTCAGCTTATCCTGGTTCTCGTTTATGTTCTTACACAGATAATAGGTAAATGCTCCGTGCCACGTCCCATCTATTATGGCATCTGCACTGGTTTGATCAGACCTGCATCCGGCCCAAAGTATGTGCGAGTTCATTCCCTTCTGTTTAAGCGATTCAGCCATACCCCTGGACATGCACTCGCTTACCTGTTCGAAGGCTTCCATGGAGGGTGGTGGTAGGAATCTGGGCTTTCGGTCAAGCAAGAAATCGATCGCTCTCAAACCTGTGCCGCTGTGGCAAGTATCGAAGTAACACTCCAAAAGCGCTGTCTTGGGGAGTTGGGTGAATAGATTATAGAGTTCATCATCGGTGATAATGTGATCAGGGTCCCAGACAGCGCCCTTCTGGGTGAGATCAGTCGGACAGAAAGCCTCATCTGCCTTATCCGGCTCATCTCCATTTTGATCTGGGGTTTGAGTACCATGGCTTGAGAAGCTGAATACCAGATACTTGTATTTGCCTTCATTTGCCCCATTTATCATTTCAATCAGATTTTCCATGATATTTTCCTTTGTGGCATGTTCATCAACGAGTCTAACAATATCTTCATCCTCAAATCCCTTATATTTTTTTAAGATAGATATCATATCTGCCGTGTCGTTTACACATCCATTCAAATTTGATTGAGGAAAGTTCTGAAATTTATTTATTCCAACGCAAAGAGCTCTTTTATCTATCACAAAATACCTCCTTTGATATATATCAGGTGATGACCTGATGACTGTAATTTCAAAAAAATTAATATGTGAAAATTATTCATTCTTCTGTTCGGAATTTTTCACCATGTTTCTTGAAAAAGTAGCTTCTCAAAAATAATCTGATTCTTCGCTATTTTTTGCAGGTTGAAATTTTTGGCAGTGGGTGTGAGTTATTGAAAATCATAAGCATAAGAACCTCTCTTCATCTACTAAGATGTTGAAGATATATTCGCTTTTTCAGAATTGATCAATAGCTTACTGACACGACCAAATTGTTTTCCCATTTTAAAGCAGCATAAATGAAGTAGAAATAAACTTTGAATTTGAATATTCATAATGAGATCATCCTAAAACTCAAAATTGCTTCTATGAATCCCATATTCCGAATAATCAATCAAGTTTCTGATCATGGAAAATAGTTCTGAAACTTTGCTCATTTTTAAGGATCTGATTAGTTTTGGGATGAGCTCAATAAATAATTCTAAATTTGAATATGAGCCTATCCCAAAACCCATTTTTATCTCCACATCCATAGGAATTTCATACTATTTTCCTGATCTGTAGCTCAATTGATTACTTAAAAAATCGAAATTGAAAGAGCAATTTTTGAGTTTTGGGATCAGCTCTATTCATAATAAATAATTCTAAATTTGAATATTCATAATAAATAATTATTAATAGTAAAAAAGTTGCTATAAAAAGTTAATATCATTTCTGAAAGTGAACTTTTTAAAAATAATTTAAATTCTAGAAAACTGGTTTATCTTTACTCGCAGTTCCCAAAACGTTCTGATATGCATATGCAAGAATCCTATCATCTGAAAGCTTACCACAGGACTTTAGTCTATCTACTTCAAGCAGAAATTTTGCGGTTATTTCAGGAGATAACTTATTGCATTCCGCAAATGTTGCTGCTAAAACTTTTAATTCTTTTCTTGAAGAATATTTCTTTGGCCAGTCTCCATCGACAAAATCAAAAATAAGCCCACAACTCCTGTGTCCTAGCGTTCTGGTCGATGGATTTCGTGATGTTTTAATATAATCTTTGAATGTACCTTCCCTTAAGTCTTCCCTTACTAATCTTCCACATTCACATATGAACATGGAGTCGCCTCCTTCCCAATACTTATCTTTAAAAATAACCCCATTTCGGAAAAATAATCAAACTCCAGTCAGGACCATAAAAAATTCCCAATTCTGGCCATTTTAATTAAGAGTTATCCTTATGGCTGTTTTTAATTAAGAGGTATCCTTATTGCTTTTTCTAGATATGGGGCAACTCATAAAAAATAAACATCTGTTTTAGAATTTAAAGCATAAACTGTTCATAGGAGTTGTCATCGCCCTATTGCTCGCTCCAGAAGGCCAAAAAACATAATGTCCTCTAATCGGATACCTAACCAGGTAAAGATATGTACTTTCTTAGACTATTTATACTTTTTTGTTTATTTAATTTTTTTACATGGAGGATCTCAAATTAGCTTTAAAAATCCTTGATCTAATTTGACAATCTTTTTTAA
>CAZCKG010000045.1:0-12864 GCA_964498825.1 uncultured Methanosarcinales archaeon | reverse complement strand
GAATGAGAAGAGTTGAGAAACTTTCCAGAAAAAGGCATTCTGGAAACAATACCGGGAAAGAAGCTCCTGGCCTGTTTTTAGCGGTATTTTTCATAGAGAAATGAAAGAATAGCATTCATATACTCCGAAAGAAGCCACATCGAAACTCGAAAATTTAGATATGAAATACTATAAGGCATGAAGTAAACATATTATCTATGGATGATTCGGGATTCAGAATCCTCATCTGTAGAAGAGAAGGCACTTTTTCCCTTATATACCATCACATTCATAGGAACCCTGGGATTCGGGGTTATCCTCACTTTTCTCGTATTTCTCGTGACTGACTACAAAGGAAATGCACTTATCTACGGCCTGCTGACTTCCACTTATCCTTTCTTCCAGCTCATCGGAGCTCCTGTCCTGGGGCGCTGGTCTGACCTTTATGGGAGGAAAAAAATTCTGTTATTGAGCCAGATTGGGACCGTTATTGGGTGGATAATCTTTCTTTCCGCGCTCTTCCTGCCAATAATCCCTTTGATAGAAGTTAACTCCGAGTTTCTTGGTACATTTACAGTTACCCTTCCTCTATTTGCGCTTTTCTGTGGAAGAGCTCTTGATGGGGCTACAGGAGGAAACATATCTGTAGCAAACGCGTATCTTGCAGACCTGACATCCGAAGAGGATAGAAACAAAAACTATGGACGGATGTCTGTTGCCTCTAATCTTGGATATGTAGTCGGCCCTGCCCTTGCAGGTCTCCTCGGGGCAACTGTTTACGGTGAACTTCTCCCAGTGTCTGCAGCCCTTATAATTTCAGTTATAGGGGCTCTTGTTGTGATGTTCTTCCTCCCTGATTCCAAACCCTGCAAAATTGAAAAATACCCAGAACCTGAAAGTATAAGGAAAGTACTTGGACAGGAGCAGAAGGAATGTTATCGTGTAGAAGGAGAAAATAAAGTTACCTTCAAAGAGATTTTCAAGCTTGAATATATCCCTTTCATGCTGACCCTTTATTTTCTTATTTTTCTGGGTTTTAATATATACTATACTGCGTTTCCAATATTTGCTGTTACAGCCCTTGAATGGAATCCTGCCACACTTGGCATTTATTTCTCCGTGATCAGTGCCCTTATGGCTTTCGTGCAGGGCCCGGTTCTTGGAAGACTTGCCAAAAGTTACCGTGAATCTCTTTTGGTAGTCGGTGGAGGCTTCATCCTTGGACTGCAGTTCATCCTCATAGTGCCCGGAAATTTTTTCCTTTTATACATAGCAGCTGTCTTTTTTGCACTAGGAAACGGAATCATGTGGCCTTCTATCCTCTCTATTCTCTCAAAATTTGCAGGAAATAAGTATCAGGGCTCAGTACAGGGTTTTGCCATGAGTGCAAGCAGCCTGGCAAGTATAATCGGCCTTCTGGCAGGTGGCCTTCTCTACACGCATTTCGGAGCAATTTCCTTCCTTATCGCAGCCGTAATAATATACATGGTTGTTTTTCTCTCCTTCAGGCTTATAAAAATCGAAAAAGAAAGACTGGAAGAAATTGAAGCCGAGAGAATTTCAGCAGGCATCTCTGAGGATTTAGGAGAATAGTTGAGCTTATAAAAGTGATATGATAATCCAGTGAAAACATATAGTATAAGTTTCAGAAAAACAACATTATTATGAGTAGTCAGTGAGATACTGCCTTTTGAGATCAGGAGCGATATTATGGAGTGGCCTGTAACTGATGGTGACTATGTAATAGGGAATGTAAATTCAAGCGTAGCTGTAGTGACTCTTACCTCTGACTATAGAATCTGGAACCTGAAAAATTATGCTATTTGTGGAACCTGCTTTTCTGAAAATTTCGGGATTGAGAAGATAATTGCAAATGTTCTTGCAAACCCGAATATAACCTGCCTGGTCGTCTGCGGAGAAGATAGTGCCCATTTGCCAGGTCAGTCCCTGATTGCACTTGCTGAAAATGGCGTTTCTACAATGGCAGGCTCGCGAAAAATAGTCGGTTCAAAAGCATCCCTGCCCTACTTAAATGAAATCCCGATGACTGCAATCACCCGCTTTCTCAGAGAAATAAAAGTCATAGATATGGTTGGAAATAAAGATCCTGCCACCATCCAGAAAATAATCGACTCCTGCACTTCTCCTGCGAGAAGTGAAGCTCATACTATATCTATGCCTGAAATTGATGAAAATACCTGGAGAAAGTACGAAAAATTGATTACTCAGAGTGTGATGCCGAAAATTAAAAGAGAATGACCCGATAATTGAAAGGATAACTAAAGCTGCTTTTAATTCTTCAAAGAGACTCCTTAATAAGCCCAAGGATCTTCAATAAGGCCCATCCGGGTTATACTTTAAATCGGTCACGGTTACGTCAATATATTCCAGATAGCCTTCTTTTAAATTCCAGACTCCCGATCCTTTTCGGGGGAGGTTGAGCCCTTCAAATTCACCGTATTCTCGAATCGGAGTGGACCAATGTTCAAATTCAAATCTATCTTTGCCCATATCTCGATAACGCGGAGCCATGAAGTTTGTCAATTTTCCTTCGTCATCAAAGTACATTATTGCTGTCACACTTTTATCCATGTCCTTTAGCGTTACTCTCGCTGAATTAGCATCAATGGATTCGAAAGAAATATTCTTCCCAAAAAAGCCGATGGAAACCACATCATTTCGTTAAGGTAACGCATCATTGCCCCTTGATCCATCTCCTTACCTTCAGAATTACCAACTGTGAGTAATGAAAGAGCCTTCACCAGAATACTGCCCTTTCCTTCCATGTAATAATCTCTCACCCGCACAAACGGCAAACCGAAAAATTTCATATATGCAACCCATACGAAACCAGGAGGACTTACGGAATAATATTGCTTAGCCTCAAAATTCATCCAGGGTTGTGTGGAATCTTTTCTAATTTTCCCTATCTGCTTAAGCCTTACCTTTTGAACCATCGGTTTGCCAACTATTCCAGTATATGCAAGATATCTTTTTACAGGCTCTGGAAGTTTTTGCAGCATCTCTTCAGTGACAATGACCTGCTTTTGCTGTTGATGCTGCGCAAATATCCTGTCTATCTCCTTACTAAGACTAGATGCGACAATAAAAAATACATTTGAAACGATGGCTTTTAGCATGCTTTACCTTCCATCGGAATTTTTTTCACTGAGTCAGCTAACGACTTGAGTAAATTAACGATTTATATAACTTAAGGGTATGTCCGGATTATGTAGCTGAGTGTTAAACAGGATTCAGGATCGGTTGAAAAAATTTGGTCTTTTAACTCCTTGTTCCCTCAGTTTATATCTTCGAGAAATACAAAATTTTCGGGCCATGCCTGAACTATTTGAGTTCTCGTTTTTGATTCCTCCCTTCTTGGCCGGCTTTCTTCTTTCCGTGACAACTTTTGAATCTCCGGCCGCTCATAAAAATAGAAAACAAATGATTTACTTCTCTATTTTCAATACGACATCGAATTGAGTGGAATTTGAGCAGGTATACTTTAGAAGGGAGTCGCTGCCTGAGATCCCTTTTTCTTCTTCTCTGCAAAAATAACAGCTTCTGCCAGTTCTTCCCCAACTGCCATGAGCAGTTCAGGTGTGAGCATTCCCTGTGAAACCAGTATTCCTCCTGCATCCCGTATCGCCTGTTTCAGACTTTTTGCCCAGAGATGTTCGATAATAAGCATAGCAGCGGCGGTACCGTCTGGGATGGCTTCGGTTATTTCAAGAATATCCTCTTCAGTGATTCCGTAATTCTCCTGAGCCGCTGCCAGGATTCCAGCCTCAGTGCCTCCTCTAACTCCTTCTTCACCGCCGGCTCCATACCCAATAAGTCCTCCTACAACAGCACCGAAACGCATTCTCTCTTCTTCGTCCAGCTGTGAAGTTTCAAGGGACTTGATGTTCCCATCTTCGTCTTTCCATATGAACAGCAGGTCAATAAGCCTGATCATTCCTTTATTCATTACTGACTCAAGTTCACGCCGGATCTGGCCGTGAAAGTTCGGATTATCGAAAACAATGACTAAGAGCTGCATCGGCCCAAAAGTTATTTCATCCATTCATTTATTCCCCCAGCCAAAACTCTGCTTCTGCTTTCCAGTTTTGCTGCGCTGTTGAAGGGCGCAGGGTCATATGAATGATTAATGAGATCTCCAATGCTTCCTGTATTTTCCCCCTGTCAAGAACCCTGCAGTCAAAAAGCAGTCACATCATTATTGGTAAAAAATAAGTATAAAACTCAAAATATATATGAATTAACATATATAATATTAAAATTAAGATTATAATTAAGATTATAATTAAGATTAAGCCAGCAGAAGACTAGAATCGAATTTAATTGGCTCTTTACAAAACCGATAGTTTCAAAGTATCTCCTCATCTGCCGGAGTTTCAACTTCCTTCTTCCTGCCTCTCGTTTTCTTCACCTTCTGCTCCATTTCCATCTGGTCCCATCAATCTGGCCAGCCATTTAGTTTCCTCAAAGCTCTCCAGAATAATCTTTAAGATCATAGCAAGAGGCGTGGAAAGCAGCATTCCTGTAGCTCCAAGCACATAATTCCAGTATAGAAGGGAAAGAAATACAATAGCCGGGGATAGTTTGAGACCTTTCCCTGCGAGTGAAGGAAAGATTACGTTTTCTGTGAGCGCATTAACTATCGAGATAGCTATAATCACAGCTAGAGCGCCTACAATTCCATATTGGAGCAGCCCGAAAACAGCTGGAGGGATTGCAGTTAAAGCCAGGCCGATGTATGGAATATAACCGAGAAAAAATGCCATTATGCCCCAGAAAATTGCAAAATCAATACCCCCAATGAGAAGAATTACTGTAATTCCAATAGCTGTCACAAGATTTACTTCTGTTCTTATGACGATAAACTCCACAAGACCTTTGCCAAACTTATTTAGCCGCGATTTGAGTATGGGTTGTTCTTCTGCTTTTTGTTCTGCTTTTTCCTGATCTCCAGCATCACCCAGCAGCAAAAATGCAGCTGTGACTATGATTATTCCTACTGTTGTCCCGGCATTTATGAGTCCGTTAAGGGTGCTTACCGTAAGGCTGAATGCAACTGACGCAATGTTGCGAATAATGGACTGCAGGGATAATTCTTCAGTAGATGGAATATGTGGCGAGAGTTCTTCCAGAATCCCTGTAATCTGGTTTTGATAATTCGGAAGCTGGTTTCCAATCTGGATTGCGGCTCCAACGACTACAACCGCAAGAACAGAGATAATTAGAGTTAATAACAAAATTACCAGAAGCACACTCAGTATTCCTGGAATACCTTTTCTCTTGAACCAGCGGATAAGCGGGGTAAATATCAGGGCAACGAAGATAGAGAAAAAGATGGTTGTAAGTATAGAAGATATTTCCTTCATTCCTATTGTCAGGATGACAGCAAAAGTACTGTATACCAGAATTCTGGCTGGTACTGAACTGTTATTCATTTTCATATTTTAACAACTCCCACATATCGGTTTACAGTTTATCTCATTTGATGCTGATTTCCCCCTTCTCGATATCTTCTGCTGGACCCATTAATCTGGCCATCCATCTTGTTTCCTCAAAGCTTTCAAGTAAAATTTTTAAAACAATTGTAAGAGGTATGGAAAGCAGCACACCTCCAAGTCCAAACACGAAATTCCAGTAGAGTAAAGCGACAAATAAAAAAGCAGGAGATAATTGCACACCTTTTCCCATAAGTGACGGAAAAAGAACATTTTCTGCAAGCGCGTCAACAGCGAAGATAATTAGAATAACTGCAAGGGCACCTAAAGGCCCATACTTAAAAATCGCAAGCATTATGGGAGGAATTGAAGCTATAACCAGACCAATGTAAGGAATATAACTTAGCAGGAATATAAGAACCCCCCAGAGAATGGCGTAGTCTATACCTCCTATATAGAGAAGGAGAGCAATCACTGTGGCTATGATAATGTTTACTTCTGCTCTTATGACAATAAACTTTACCAGTTTCTTGCTAAAACTACCCAACCTCAATCTGAGTTCAGATTGCTTTCCAAGCTCAAAATCCGCTTTTTCAGGAGCATTGGAGGCATCTATTAGCAAAAATGCTGCTGTAACCACAATAATTCCGACTGTTGTCCCTGCGTTTACAATCCCATTAACGATGCTTATCATAAGAGAAATCGTAACTGTCACTGTACCGCGAACAATTGACTGTACGGAAAAACCTTCGTATGAGGGAATGTATTTTGAAAAATTAATCATGAAAGAAGTTAATTGATCCTGATATATCGGAATCTGGTCTCCAAACTGGAGAGCCGCTCTGACGACTATTACCCCGAGAATCAGGATAATTAGGGAGAGTAACAAAATTACCAGAATAACACTCAATCCACCTGGAATCCCTTTTTTCTTCAGCCAGCGGACAAGCGGAGTAAAAAGCAGTGCAACGAATATAGAGAAAATAATGGTTGTGAGTATAGGAGCTATCTCTCTCATTCCTAGTGTAAGTATAACAGCAAGAGTGCTGTAGAATAAAATTTTAGCTGGTATTGAACTGCCATTCGTATTCATTATCTGCAACTCCTTTATGTATCAGCCACATTATTGAGAAGTGAGAGATGAGTGAGTCTTTAAACATAAAGAGAGAACACATCCAATTAGCTAATGAATACAAAAATCAGTCTCAACCCCTCTTCTTATTCTTTTATCAGTCATGAGCCATCTGATCGATCGCTACCGTAATCGCCAGGATAAGCGCAGTGTCCTGTCCGGGTTCAATCTCCACTCCATAAGTATCTCTTATTCGGAACCATTTCTTTGAGACTTCTGCGATTCTTTCTCCTTCAGAGTCAATCCTATACTCATGGTCCAGAATATTGCCATGAATTTCCATATCAGGCCCATCTGGAATTTCAACTTTCCATTTGTCCCGTAAGATGGTAATAAGAGCTTTTTTGACTGTTGCGGCGAGGCCGTCATCTGCTCTTTTGATGTCCATTGTGTCCCTTATATGGAGCAACTTTTCTTGTATTTTGTATATATCGTTTCCCTGCGCATCCTTGAAAATAAGGGTCTCACGCAGGCGTAGTGCTTTGCCATCTACGTAGAATTCTCTCTTTCCTTCTTCGTTTTCTATCCAGTAATCATCTCCTATAGAAACGAGTTTTTCATGCATCTTGTAGATGTGTTTGCTTTCTTCTCCGTGGCTTTTAGCACTTCCCATAATTCTTCGCGTCAAAAATCCCTCGTTTATTTTCTTTTGTTTATTATTGCAGTGCAGGTAACTTACCTTGCAGAGCGCCTATTTTATCCTGTCAAAAAATATGAGAGAACTAATAATAAGCTTTTTTTCCGGAAAGACTCCAGTAACACTCAGACGTGTCCCCCATTATAGTTCAGACTGACGATTCGTAGAATTGTTCCAGATATCTTCCCCCTGAAGATATATTATTATTTATTTAAATCAATTTATAATTTGGTAAATTTGAGATTAATTACATCGCTTTCCTGTAAATCTCTATAATTTCCTCTTTTGAGAGATCTCTGGGATTTGTGATCCTGCAGACGTCTTTCATGGCATTTTCGGCCAGAAGTTCCAGGTCTTCTTCCCTTGCCCCAAGCTCTTTTAAACCAGAAGGGATTCCGATTTTCGACGCAAGCTTTTTAATGGCATCTATGGCTTTATCTGCAGCTTCTTCAGGACTCAATCCTTCAACCTTTTCTCCCATTGCCCGTGCAATGTCAGCAAAACGCTCAGGGACTACCTGCTTATTGTACATCTCCACATAGGGAAGAAGAATAGCGTTACAAACACCGTGCGGAAGGTTATAGTACCCTCCAAGCTGGTGAGCCATGGAATGCACGTAGCCAAGACTTGCATTATTGAATGCTATGCCTGCGAGGTATTCGGCATGAGCCATCATGTCTCTTGTCCTTACGTCCTCTCCGTGAGCAACGGCTTCAGGCAGATATTTTGAGATAAGCTCGATTGCCTTGATAGCAGCCGCATCGGTTGTCGGGGTAGCCATTGTAGAAACATAAGCTTCTACTGCATGCGTAAGAGCGTCCATTCCGGTTGCAGCTGTAAGCGCAGGCGGCATGCTTACCATAAGTTCAGGATCGTTGACAGCTATGTCAGGTGTAATTCGAGGGTCAACAATTGCCATCTTGATGTGTCTTTTCGTGTCAGTAATAATCGTAAAACTCGTCATTTCGCTTGCAGTGCCAGCGGTTGTGTTTACCGTAATGAGAGGAGGAATTCCCTTCGTAACTTTCCCTACGCCTTCATAATCATTGATCAATCCGCCATTGTATACAACAATCCCAACCGCCTTGGCACAGTCCATAGGGCTTCCGCCTCCGACAGCAATTATTGTATTGCAGTCTTCTTTCCTGTAGATATCGGCTCCTTCCATAGCCGAAGTATCGGTCGGATTCGGATCTGCTCCTGCAAAAATTGTTGCTCCAATGCCTGTTTTTTCAAGAATCCTGCAAATATCTCGTGCGAGCTCTTCTCCATGCCTGCTTTTGCCGGAAACTATCAGGGCTTTCGTAGCCCCAAGATCTTTTGCATGTCTGCCAATTTCTTTTACACAGCCAGCGCCCATAAGGGCTATCTTTGGATTCAGAAAGGTATACGTCATGCTTTTCAACCCCTTGATAATCTACTTCAAATCTCCCCGGATTTTGTTTAAAACGTAGAATCTTATTGAAATGATTTTTCTACGGCAGCTAATTATGTTTTGCCTGCTACAAGATTTTTAAAAGCAGCAGGTAGAAATTCGAGGCAAAAAATTGTTTCTGTCATGCCCCTTCTTTCTTCTGAACTTTTTTATTTTTGCTCTTTTTAGAGATTACTATTCATAAGGAAAATTTATTCTATTAATTATATAAATTTCTCAGTTATATATCTGCTCAACAGTAGTCCATTTTTACCTGTTAACAAGGAAAACCAGGTCGTCTGTTTGACTAAATTATTTACTCTATGATATCTGCAATTCCCATAGGGAATCTATAGTGATTTTGAACATCAATCCTGTAACTGCAGGTGGACTCTGAGATTATTTTTGCATTACTATATTACACCAATCAAATTACGAATAAAAGCAAGCTAAGGGGGTTAATTCATGAATCAAATTATCGAATCACTGGAACCAGCAACCAGAGCATTTGTAGAAAAAGTAAACAAGCAGGGTGGAACTCCAATCTTCAAACTATCACCCAAGGATGCCCGTAAAGTTCTTTCCGATTTACAGGGAGGAGAAGTTGCAAAACTGCCTGTTGATATTGAGAATCTGAACATTCCAGCCGGCCCTAACGGACAGGTTTCGATTACAATAACAAGGCCAAAAGGAATCAAAGAGGCCCTGCCAGTTGTGATGTATTTCCATGGAGGCGGCTGGGTGCTTGGAGACAATAATACGCATGATCGATTAGTAAGGGAAATTGCCTGCGGAGCTAATGCTGCAGTTGTATTTGTTAATTTCACGCCTTCCCCTGAGGCAAAATACCCGACTTCTATAGAAGAGGCATATACAGCAACGAAGTACATTGCAGAGAACGGGAAAAAATTCAACCTTGATTCTTCAAGGTTAGCAGTTGCCGGAGATAGCGTAGGCGGGAATATGGCAGCAGCTGTCCTGCTGCTGGCAAAGGAACGGAAAGGCCCGAAAATTGACTATCAGGTACTCTTTTACCCTGTTACTGATGCCAATTTCGATACCCCTTCATATCAGAAGTTTGCAACCGATATCTGGCTCACGCGTGAAGCTATGAAGTGGTTCTGGGACAACTATTTACCCAATGAAGAAGCACGCAGGCAACCGACAGCATCCCCGCTGCAGGCCTCAATTGATCAGCTTAAGGGACAGCCGCCAGCCCTTATCATCACTGATGAAAATGACGTGCTTCGCGACGAAGGTGAAGCATATGCTCACAAGCTGATTCAAGCAGGTGTTAATGTTACAGCTGTTAGATACCTTGGAACTATACACGATTTCGTGATGCTAAACGCACTTGCGGGTACACCTGCAACCTGCAGTGCAATTGGTCTGGCAACTGACCATCTCAAAGCCGCCTTTGCCAGACGTAGCCCTGTGCCTGCTTCTCCTCTGTAAGCGCTCAATAGACGGAAAAAATATGCTGGATAACTCAGGTATGTAAAAAGAATATCAGGAATTGTTTTTTCCAAACGTACAGATATTTAATAAATCAATTCTAATCGAGTATACATGAGTGGGGTTAGGCTTGGAAAGGATTCTCTTTCAACATATGAAGAAGGAATCAGAAGAGAGTGGATTACCGGAAATGGGCTTGGAGGATATGCCTCTTCTACGGTTATAGGAGCTGGAACAAGGACTTATCATGGACTGCTTGTAGCAGCTCCGGAAAACTCTCCAGGGAGATTCTTACTACTTTCTTCCCTTGATGAGGAAATCATCAGTAATGATAATAAAGAAATCTATAAACTTGCAGCCCATAAGTATCAGGATGCTGTTTCACCTACAGGCTTCGAGTATCTTTCTGAATTTATTTACGATCCATTTCCTCTTTGGGTTTACGAGCTAGGGGATTTTACTGTAAAGAAAATCGTCTTCATGGTCCATAACAGTAATACAGCCTGTATTCTCTATGATATAACGTCCAGAAAAGAGGACGCTTTGTTAAGAATTTTCCCTCTGGTAAACTCAAGAGACTTTCACTACACTACTCGTTCAGGGTATCTTTCCTTTTCTCAGGAAACTGATCATGCAGGAGTAAAACTGGAAAGTTCTAACGGTTTTACTTTCTCACTCTCGTCTAATATTCAGTATTATCCTGATCCGGTTTGGCACTATAACTTTGAATACGATGTTGAGAAGCAAAGGGACTGCAACTCCCAGGAAGATAGCTTCAATCCCGGCTATTTCGAAAGCAAACTCAAAATGGGGACTTCTCGTTTCTTTATTGCTGCTTCAACAGGCGATATTTCTTCTATTACTCTCGAGCAAGTTGAGGAGCTCTATACTAGGGAAATAAACAGGCAGAATTTACTTGCTCTCAATTCCAGGCTCACCGAACCCTTCGCTCTCAGGCTTCTCAGGGCAACTGATGCATTCATAGTGAAAAATCCTTCTTCAGGTGAAAATACGGTGATTGCAGGATATCACTGGTATTCTGATTGGGGAAGGGATACCATGATTTCTCTGCCTGGATTGTTTTTGATTCCATATCGTTACGACGAGGCAAGGTCTGTTCTCAACAATTTTGCCAGATACTGTCGAAAGGGCTTAATTCCCAATACTTTCCCGGTTTTTGGAGGAGATCCGGTCTACAATACAGTTGATGCTTCTCTCTGGTTTATTCATGCTGTTAGCCGTTATTTCGCATATACGAAAAATTTCCTCTTCCTTTCGGATATGTGGGATACCTTAGAGACTATTATAGACAACTATCAAAAAGGTACAGATTTTGGAATAGGAATGGATTCTGACCATCTCATTCAACAGGGACCTCAACTAACCTGGATGGACGCCAAGATCGGGGAAATGGCAGTTACTCCAAGAGCAGGTAAAGCCTGTGAGATAAATGCTCTCTGGTATAATGCCCTGAAAACTGCTTCCAATTTGGGAATTCTTCTCGGCAAAGAAATTTCGCCATATGAGACACTTGCAGCCAGCGTTGCCTCAAAATTTGAGGACGTTTTCTGGAACCCTGAGACTAATTGCCTCTTTGATCTGGTATATAGTGATGAAGCAGGAAACCAGGTAAAAGATCCTGCAATTCGTCCCAATCAAATCTTCGCAGTATCCCTTCCTTATACTATGCTTTCTCCTGAAAAAGAAAAAGCAATTGTAGATAGAGTTGAAAAAGATCTTCTCACACCCTTTGGGCTCAGAACCCTCTCAAGTGACAACCCCATATATAAAGGGCAGTATCATGGAGACGCAATAAATAGAGATACGGCCTACCACAATGGAACAGCCTGGCCCTGGCTCCTTGGGGCCTACGTGAAGGCTTATCGGAAAGTCCGTAATTATTCTAAGGAAAGTCGTGAAGATATGCGGGTCCTTATTGAGGGCTTTAATACACATCTTGAAACCGCAGGTCTCGGTACGATTTCTGAGGTGTTCAATGGTGACTATCCTCACGCCCCAGGAGGCTGCATTGCCCAGGCCTGGAGTGTTGCAGAAATTCTCAGGGCATATGTGGAGGACGTGCTTGAGATCAAGCCCTGAAAAAGAAGTGGGTGCAGTTTTTAATTTTGTGCATAGCTTTTGATGAGCGAGGAATAAAATCTGAAAGATATCTGATAGGGATGGGGGTAGTATGATCTGGAAAGACCATGGAGAACTATTTGTACGTCATAAAAAAAATCCTATACTTACAGTTGAAGATTGGCCTTACCAGGCTAATTCGGTGTTTAATCCTGCAGCTGCCATAGTTGATGGTGAGATTCTATTGCTCGTGCGTGTTGAAGACCACAGGGGCTTTTCTCATTTTACAGTAGCCAGGAGTAAAAACGGAATCAATGGCTGGGAAATTGACAGTAAACCAACATTTTTTCCAGATCCTCTAAATCATCCTGAAGAGATCTACGGAGTTGAAGACCCGCGAATAACTTACATAGATGAAATGGGAAAGTGGGCTATAGCATACACAGCTTTTTCGGATTCAGGTCCCTTGCCAGCTCTTGCTTTTACAGAGGATTTCAGGAAGTTTGAGCGGATAGGACCTGTCATGCCTCCCGATAATAAAGATGTTTCTATATTCCCTGTAAGATTTAATAACAAATGGGCAATATTACACAGGCCTGCACCTACCGGTCATACTATAAAGGCAAATATCTGGATCTCTTTTTCCACAGATCTGAAATCATGGGGGGAACATCAGGTTCTTCTATATGCTCGGGAAGGGGGATGGTGGGAT
>CAZCKG010000044.1:0-12880 GCA_964498825.1 uncultured Methanosarcinales archaeon | reverse complement strand
AGGGGAAAAAGGTGACACTGAGGTTTCCTCCTGTTGTCTTTTCAAAAGAGCCAATGTGGATTTCTTCTGTGACCTCGAGGTCCTGGCCAAAGTTTAAGGAATTTTTATTTTCAAGCCGAACTTCAGGAGAGATTTCAACAACAGTAAGCGCCCCAAAAACATCCCCAATCTTTATTTCGAGAGGGTTTTCAGAAAAGTGCAAAGGATATCTTAGATTTACACCTGAGCTTTCGTTTCCTTCCAGGACATTATCCACATATACAGAAAATAGGGGTATGTCAATATCGTTTATAGTCTTGTTATAAAGGAGGGTGTGTGTGCCCAGATCAGCTGAATTTCCGGGAGAGATTATTGTAGAGTAGACAGAGATATTATTTCTTAAAACAGAAAGGCAGACTTTATCAGACTCTATACCATCTACTTTTAAGGTATATCCTTCTCCAAGATCCCATTCTTCGCCTGAATAGAGACTTCTATCATTGTCATCATCCATAAGGATACTTACAATTCCCTGATCATTTCCAAGGTATGCATACTTCTCACCATCCCATCCAAGTACGGAATACCCGCCATCAAACCAGCTTTCCCCGTAATCTTTCATCTCCGGATTCTTATATGGAATCTTGACAGGCGAAGACTCATAAACCAGGCCTCTTTCAGGAATCCAGTCATTTTTTGCATCAAGATTAAGTTCAAGTCTTTCTGTACTGAAATTGTTTTCAAGATCATAATAGAGCATACCAAAAGAATCAGCTGTCCAGATGCAGGAATCCGGAGAAGAATCCGAGCGATTTACAGTTAAAGAAGTGCCTTTTATCTGATATGACTTGATAACATCTTTAGTCATATTGTAAGAACATGCACGGTATACATTATCGGCAACTCTGAAATCAATAAGATCTTCAAGAATTGTTACATAATCTCCAGGGCTCATCCTGATAGGAACCCTATTTTTCAATTCTATTTTTTTACTTGTAACCTCTGCGACCTCAAAATCACCATACTGGTCCCCATCATTGATCTCAAGGGGCTCACTCGAATACTGGTTTACATTTGTAAGACTCACAATCGGATCCTTACTATCAAGAACCCGGCCAAGAGTTCCTTCCAGAATCACGTACTCAGTACCGTTTATTACAGCTGTAAAATTAAATTTTGATCCTTCGGAAAGGGATTTGCTGGTAACGGGAAGAGAGTCTTTCTGAAGTTCTAGCAGAGCAAAATCTCCGTTTATTCCCTGCAGCACAAGCTTGTAGCCATTCCCAAGATCATAGTCATTTCCTTGCTGAAGATCTCGACTTCCATAACTTACCAGGTTTTCACTGATCAATCCGTCTTCAAAGACCTTATACTTCTTCCCGAAAAAAGCAGTGGAGCCGGAAGTAATTTTTGAGGTATACGTTGCATTTCCCGTATCAATAACCCCATCTTCTGAGAAATTAAGCTCCAATGACTCATAATATGTACCGGAAGAAGTTGAATAATAAAATCCCGGGCAGTTTTCTCCATTAAGAATTGTATGTTCTCCTGCAGCAATACTTACTATAGGTCCTCTTTGATCAATAGCACAATTTACAGGATTGATAGCAAGCAAAAGCATTGAAACAAGTAAAATGAAAGAAAATATATCTGAAACAAGATAATTCTTATTACAATTAGTCATAAATGTGAAAAATATTGTAGCAATATATATCATTTTCGTTTTTTAATTACCTCCAAAGCATAAAATTTTGCCAAAAAAGACAGATATTGTAGACTAAACAAAACAAATAATGTTTATTCCATAGAATAGTAAGAGTGAAAGCAACAAATAATTAGTTCTATTGATGCCGAAATATGAATGCTATGTTAAGTATGCCCAATTTTGAAAAATAGAAATATAAAGATAATAAAATATTATTTTTTCAATTTTTTACATCGATTTAGTAACTAAAATGTTAACTTTATTAATACTAAATATAAGAAATAAAAAATATTTTCGAAATATTTATTAATAACCTCTCTTATGGATCAATTATGAATTCCAGAGAGATTACAATATTCGGATTTATAGTCCTGAGTCTTACAGGCCTGATAATTTATTCTCAAATCATGTCAGAGGAAAAAGCAGTGTATCAGGAAAACTTCGAAGGTTGCAATCTTGAAGGAGACCTTCTAAGATGTAAAGATGGTGCACTTTTTTTTGATACTAAGAATTCGGCACAGACAGGGGAAGAAGTTTGGAGTAAAAATATGAGCCTGTCTCCGGAAAAAATTTCCTGGAACTGGAATGGACAGGATCTGGATAAGTTCAGTCTCTGGTTACAAGTCACATTCAGTGATCACAAATCCATTTACTATGTTGCAGCCGGAAGCATGAATCCGCAATCAGAAGGTGAATATTACCGAGATCAGGAAAACAGAAGGCGCTTTTCGCCATCGATTATAGTCTCAGGGATTCCAATGAGTACAGTTGAAAGAGATCTCTTTGAAGATTATGAAAAACACTGTGGCCCTGCTGAAAATATAAAGATTGAAAAAGTGAGTGCAGGGTTTGGAGACAACAGTACGCAACATCGGAACATTTTGAGTATCTCAGACCTGAAAATATACAAAAAATGATAAAAGGTAATTAGAGGAGTCTGAAAATGAAAAAGAGTAGTGTTGTACTGATAATTTTATTTTCATTCATTTGTCTGGTCTGTTCAGGATGTATATCTTCAAGTATGGTATCTTCAGATGAAAAGGTAAATAACAGTGAAGAAATCTCAAAAAACGAGATAGGTCAGGCAAGCGATCAGCTGAATCATGGAGATATAAGCTCCTCTGAAAAATCTTCACCTTATATCTACTGGGAGTATGAACTTGGAGATATCAATCCAGAAAATATCAGTGAAGGAAGATCTAATGCCAAAGACTGTGTGATGTACTCCCAGAACGGAGAGTATGTAGCTATAGGGACAGGGGAAAACCTGACAGTGATTGATGTACCGGACAAAAATGTGCTCTGGAAAAAAACCTTAAAAGGAAATATTTCTGACATCTCATTCTCAAAAGACGAAAAGTATCTGCTCGTTGGGGAAAAAAGTGCTGATGGATACATTTATTCCCTGGACGCTGGCACAGGAGAGGAAATCCACAGCTACAGGAGTGCGGATGACCTCGGCACCAGTACTAACTCAAAATATCAGCCCTGCATATACAAAATAACAGCCTCCAATGATTCCATATATGTTGCAGCAGGCAGATACTGGAAAGATTCAGGATATGGGCTGGTTTCAAGGGTATACAGGTTTAGCCCGGATGGCACTCTTTCCTGGAAATTACCGTCAACAGAAAACTATGCCCAGAGTGTAAACTGGATTGATTCGAGCCTTGATGGAAAGAATGTGGTTTTTTCAACAGGAGACTGGACAAACTCTCTTGAAATGGACGCAATTGTCTACTCTGTAGATGAAAACGGAGACCTTCGCTGGAAGTACAATATTTCGCCCCTTAAACCTTATTTTGTTTCTGCTTCCATATGGCACGGACTTGATGTTTCAGATGACGGATCTATGGTAACTGCCTATACAGGAGATGGAAGAAAATATCTGTTTAATGACTCTGAGATGAAAAAAGTCGGAGACGGGAAATCTGAATGGAGCCCTAAAGACTGGCAATCCAATGTGACAGCTCCAGAGGAAGTAGAAGGAAGTTACATCTATGCCTATGGAGAAGAAGCAAAAATCTCCAGTAAAAATGAGACACTTCACCTCACAGGAACCACACTTCCTGCATACTATCCTGATGATATCCCTATGGCACATCCCCTTGAGAATTCTCTCATATCATGTGAGGTAGAGGGTGGAAATACTTCCTGGACTTATAACCTTGGGGGACGCTGTGCAGGAATCTTCTTTTCTCCGGATATGAGGTTCTTTGTCCTGCCAGTTGGAAAGGACACGTCTTCAGAGAATACTAACATCCACGGAATTCATGTTTTTGATAATCAGAAATCCGGAAATGGGAATTCAAGATTAGTCTGGAAATTCAATACTGAGGGAGTTGTCGTGGATGCTGCAATTTCTTCCGACTGCACAGTTGCTGCAGTTGAAGTTCCTCTAAAACTCGAAAACGGGGATGTAACTGGAAAACACAGATTAATAATTGTCAGGTGAGAGAATGAAATGGAAAATTTTGATAGTCCTGCTTATCCTAACTTTAATCGCTTCCGGATGTGCTGAAAAAAGCCAGGAGTCCACTGGCAGTAAAATCGCTGAGGACTCGGTAGGGATGCAAGGCACACAGGAAGCAGGCAATTCCGAAGCCGGAATACCCATAGATTCCGCAGTATTTTCCAGAACAGGAGCTCTGATTACTCTGAAAGAGGAGGCAAGTATATCACAGGTAAAAGTTTCCTCTGCCAATAATTCGACAGAGTCTATTGATATTGGAAAAATCGAAGACCAAATATTTGCAGCTTTTGACTGGACCCCTGAAACCCAATACAAGTTTGAAGTGATAACAGATGACGGAAAAACGAGTACTCTGGAAGTATATGCTCCTGAAAAACCTGCTTTGAAAGAAGAGTATGCTATTGAGCTCGAGGATGTAACTCCAGGGCCTATTGATAAAACCTCAGCGAATATAAAAGGTGTAACAAAATTCTCCCCTGACAGCAAGTACCTTGCTATTGGAACTCATGGAGGTTCTCTGAAACTTATAGAACTTGCAACAGGCAAAAAGGTCTGGGAAAAACAGCTTGTTGAAGGAATAGCTGATGCAAGAATCGCAGATATCGAATTTTCAGAGGATGGAAAACGTCTGATTGTGGGAGAAGAGAGCCCTGACGCTTTTATCCATTGTTTTGATCTGAACGGTACCGAAGTCTGGAAATTCGAAGCAGGTACAGACCTGGGCTCAGACCTCGACCACATGCCAGCCATGAAAAAGATAAAACTTGATTCAAAAGGAAATATTTATGTTGCTGCCAGCAGAGCCTGCGGGTACATAGGAGAGAAATACAAGTATCTGGCAAGGGTTTATTCCTTTGACTCAGACGGTAACATGCGCTGGAAATTCCCTGAATCCGAACTAATGGACTCTGGAGTTACATGGATAGACACCACGCCTGACGGAAAATATTCTGTCTTCGGTACTACCTGTTTTACGAAAGCAGACAAATGGAAAGACGGAACAGTGCATGTCCTTGATGGAAACACGGGAAAAGAGAACTGGAACTATTCACTCCCTCCACTTGAGCCGTTCTTTGACTATTCTGCAATCTGGTACAGTACTCAAATAACTCCTGATGGAAAATATCTGATAACAATGGCGAGTGATGGACGAGCCTTTTTATTTGACAATTCAGAGATCATGGAAACAGGAGTCCCGGAGGGGAAATGGGAGGCAAATATTTCAACTCCCGTAGTAGTAAGCGGAGTCCCCATTTACGGCAGTGCGAATTATGCCTATATTATCAACAATACCCTTATCTTCTCAATAGGAAGCACTTTTTCCAAAGATAAGAATAAAGAAGCTCCTATAGAACATCCCAATGGAAACAGTCTCTTTGCCTATGATACTGATGGAAACCTGCTGTGGAAATGGAGACTGGACGGCTATGCAGGGGAATGTGCACTGAATGACAGGTATCTCGTTATTCCTATAGCTCAGAATCTGGTGACCGAGGACAGAGATGTTCACGGAATATACGTCTTTGACATATCAAAAAGTGGAGGATCAAATTCCAAACTTATTCAGGTTTATAACACCGAAGGAATTACAGTAGCTGCTGATATCTCTCCTGATGGCAAATATATTGCAGCTTTAGAAGCTCCTGCAAGGCTTGATGACGGCACAGTGCTCGGAGAATACAGAGTGCATATACTTACATGAGAGGAGAAAAACATGAAAATTGTTTCCATAACCTGGAATTCCTACATTCCCACTCTCCTCAAAGCAGCAGAAGAACTTGGTATAGAGCTTGATGCCCACTATTCAAAGATTCTGGAAGAAAGTCCGGAAGAAGCTGAAAAGGTACTTTCTGCATGTGAACATGCCGATGCAGTCTTTCTATACTATATATCAAATCCTTTCTGGGAAGAATTCTATGAGAAACTTGAACCATTAAAAAAGAGGGTGCCTGTAATCTGTGTAGGGAGTGATCCCTCCTCATTTACCCTCTCTTCTGTGAAACTTGAGATTGCAGCTACATGTTTTTCTTACATAATCTACGGAGGGCAGGAAAATTTTGGTAATATGCTACGTTATCTCTTAAAGGAGGTTCTGGGATCCGACATTGAAGCAAAATCTCCGAAAAAGATACCATGGGACGGGTTATATCACCCGGATACAAAGGAAATATTCTCAGATCTTAATGGGTACCTTAACTGGTACGGACCTTTGAGAAATAAAACCGTGGGCTTGCTTATCTCCAGGACTTCCTGGGTAAATAATGAACTTGAGATAGAGAAAGCTCTGATAAAGGAGCTGGAAAAGCTCAACCTATCTGTTGTCCCTGTTTTTGCATATTCTTTGAAAGACGAAGAACTTGGAAGCAGGAGCATGAATGAAGTAATAGAGGATTATTTCATAGAAAACGGGAAACCAGTTATAGATTGTCTCATAAAACTCTCTCCTTTTTTTATTGCAAGCAGCAAAGCCAAAGAAAGAGATACGTCATGCGCAGCAAAGGGAATAGAGGTATTGAAAAAACTTGATGTCCCCGTTTTCCAGCCCGTGATTTCACACTATATGACTGTTGAGCAGTGGCAGGAGTCAATGGGATTAAGCACTGAAATTGGATGGAGCGTGGCTCTCCCTGAGTTTGAGGGCGGGATCGAACCTATCATAATAGGAGCAGGAAAGAAAGAAGGAAATTATATGGGGCGTTATCCGATCCCGGATCGCTGCTCAAAACTTGCCTCCAGAATCTTAAAATGGACAGAACTCAGGAAAAAACCGGTCAGTGAGAAAAAAGTTGCCTTTATCCTGCACAACAGGCCATGTACAGGTGTTGAAGCTTCTGTAGGGGATGCTGCAAATCTTGATTCCCTTGAAAGTGTTGCAAGAATACTGAACAGGATGCAGGAAGCAGGTTATTCCATCAATCCTCCTCAGGATGGAAAAGACCTTATTGAGACCATTCTCAGGAGAAAAGCAATTTCCGAGTTCAGATGGACTCCTATCAATGAAATTGTAAGAAACGGCGGAGTTTTAGATTTTGTAGAAAAAGATGAATACGAGAAATTTTTCAATACCCTTAGCCCGAAAGTGAGACAAAAAGTTATTAACGGCTGGGGAAATCCTCCCGGAGAAGAGGTAAACGACATTCCTGCTGCAATGGTTTACGAGAACAAAATCGTTGTGACAGGAGTGCAGTATGGAAACGCTGTGGTCTGCGTACAGCCAAAAAGAGGATGTGCAGGTGCCAGATGTGATGGAAAAGTTTGTAAGATTCTGCATGACCCTGAAATTCCTCCAACTCATCAATACCTTGCTACCTACAGGTATCTTGAAAACACCTTCGGAGCCGATGTACTCGTACATGTGGGAACTCATGGGAACCTTGAGTTCCTGCCTGGAAAAGGGGTTGGACTTTCAGAAGACTGCTATCCGGACATAAGTATAGGGACAATTCCCCATCTCTATATCTACAATTCTGATAACCCCCCTGAAGGCACAATTGCCAAACGCCGAAGCCTTGCCTGTCTTGTAGACCATATGCAGACTGTCATGACCTCGGGAGGGCTTTATGAAAACCTTGCAGAACTTGACAGGCTGCTTGGAGAATACGAACAGGTGAAACACGATCGTGGAAGAGAACATGCCCTGAAGCACCTGATCCTTGACGAAATTAAAAAATCGAATCTGGATTCCGAGATAAAAGCTGATCACCAGACTCCTTTTGAAGAAATAATAAGAAGGGCACACGAAGTTCTTGGGAAGATAAGAAACAGCCAGATCCACAATGGGATGCATATCTTCGGACAAATCCCTGAGGGCGAGAAAAAAGTAGAGTTCATAAACTCGATTCTAAGGTATGATGACCAGGAAAGCGTGGGAAACAAAGTTTCAATAAGAAGGTTAATTGCGGAATTTTTAGGGCTTGACCTTGATGAACTGATCTCTGACCAGAGCCGGATTTCCGAAGATGGTAAATCAAACGGACAGAAACTTGAAGAAATTGATTCCCTTTCTAAAGACTTTATACGGACATTTATAAACAATCCTCAAAAAGATCCAGCTCAAATAATAAAAGGGATTTTTGAACAAGAAAGCTTTGAAGGGCAAAATATCGAAGAAGAAATAAACAGCCCTGAAAAAGATCCAGCTCAAATAATAAAAGGGGTTTTTGAACAAGAAAGCTTTGATGAACAGAAAATAAGAAATCAGAGTATAGATTCGGCATTTCTTCAGAATGCGGCTTCAGTCTGCAACAGAATCCTTAACCTCGAATCCAGAATAAATGATTCGCTGGAAATTGAAGCTCTTTTACACGGTTTTGAAGGAGGATACATCCCCGCCGGTCCTTCAGGCCTTATAATGCGCGGAAGAGAGGATGTACTGCCAACAGGCAGGAATTTCTATTCACTTGACCCAAGAAGGATTCCAACAAAAGCTGCCTGGAGAGTGGGACAGCAACTCTCAGGGGTTCTGATTAATAAGCACATCAAAGATGAGGGCCGTTATCCTGAGAATGTGGCATTTTACTGGATGGCAAACGATGTAATGTGGGCCGACGGAGAGGGAATGGCCCAGATTATGAGCTTGCTTGGGGTTGAACCTATCTGGCTCAGCAATGGACACCTTAAGGGATTCTCTGTAATTCCCCTTGAAGAATTGGGCAGGCCCAGAATTGATGTTACTGTAAGAATTTCAGGAATCCTGAGAGATAATTTTCCAAACTGCCTTGAAGTTATAGATGAGGCGATCCAGGCTGTAGCTTCTCTTGATGAGCCGGAAGAGATGAATTTTCCAAGAAAACACAGTCTTCGGATGATTGAAGAAGGAGCGGATTCCAGAGATGCTACCTTAAGAATCTTTTCAAGCAGACCCGGAACTTATTCGGCAGGCGTTCAACTTGCAGTCTATGCAAGTGCATGGAAAGATGAAAAAGACCTGGCAGATATCTTCCTTTACTGGAACGGGTATGCCTATGGAAAAGATGTAAAAGGCAAAGAGGCCCACAATCAGCTTGCTTCAAGCCTTAAAACCGTTGATGCTACCTTTAATAAAGTGGTCAGCGACGAGTATGACCTTTTAGGCTGCTGCTGTTACTTTGGAGTTCATGGAGGCCTTACAGCCGCTGCCAAGCAGGCTTCCGGAAAGGATGTTAGGGTATATTTTGGAGATACAAGAGAACCTCAGCATGTTGAAGTCCGGGATATGGCTGATGAAATGCGGAGAGTGGTAAGAACCAGGCTGTTGAATCCAAAGTGGATCGAAGGCATGAAACAGCATGGGTATAAAGGCGCACAGGACATTTCAAAAAGAGTGGGAAGGGTCTATGGCTGGGAGGCTTCCACTCAGGAAGTAGACGACTGGATTTTTGATGATATCACAAAAACCTTCGTGCTTGATGAGGAAATGCGCCGCTTTTTTGAAGAAAACAATCCCTATGCCCTTGAGGAAATGTCCAGACGGCTTCTTGAAGCCCAATCAAGAGGACTCTGGAACCCTGACCCCGAGCTCCTTGAAGAGCTGAAAAAGTCCTATCTCGAGATAGAGAGCTGGATGGAAGAACTGGCAGGAGAAGGAGAATTTCAGGGTGGGGCTGTTGATATCATTACCTTTGAAGACGTCCCTGACTGGAACGCGAAAATGCAGGAAATCCGAAAAGTACTCAAATAAGAAAAAAGGTTGCGGAATGAAAAACATAGCTTTTCTCTTCCTTGCATTTGTGCTGATCATACAGCCTGGAGCAGCACAGATACAGGAGGAGGACTTCAAACCTGAAGAGATGACCACATTTGCAATTCAGGTTCCTCATGGAATAGAGGGAAATGGGCTTGCAGTCGGGGATAGTACCCTTTCTGCATATCTTTTTTTTGAAAGCTATTATGACGGCGATATGAATGTGACAATGGAACTAGACTTACCAGACGGGTTTGTGCTCAAGGATTCTTCTTCATATTCATTTTCTCTTCAAACCGAGTATGATGACTGGTACAGGCTTGTTGAGTTTTACATACCTCCGAATCTACCCTGCGGAACCTACACCATAACTGCAAGGGCAGTTGTTGATATTGAAGGAGCAAAACATATTATCGTGCGTACAACCCAGCTCAAAGTTGCTTCAAAAGAAGAAGTTGTGAAAGAAATCTCAGTATCTCGGCTCATAATACCCTCTGACGAAGACGGATACGGAGATCCAAGCCATCCTTCAAATACCCTGGTCATTCAGGAAACTTCTCCTGCACTCAAAAAGCTGCTCAAGGTTACTGACCTCAAGATCAATAAAGAGGACCTCACATCAACTTTCATGGGGATAGAACTCAGCAATACAGGAAACAGCACAATTCCGGTTATAATCACGTATGACGTTCTTGATGCAAAAACAGGCGAGCCTGTAAAAGCGTTTAAACCCGAGATTATGGGAATGAACGCAGATACCGTTTGTTATGCCACTTTAACTCTTCCCCCAGGCTCAAGTTCACTGATAAGCCTTCCTTTATACATATCTCCGAATGCAATGGGAGGGGACTACCTCCTCAGGGTTAAGATAAAACTTACAGGCAGTGACTGGATTGCAGTAGCAAAAGATCAAAAGGTTACTGCAATTTCCAGGAAATGGGGACCTATAATAACTACATTTGCTGCCTCTTTACTCGGAATTACTGCTCTGGGCTTTTTTTTCTCAAGATCCGGAGAAATAATGGACAGGTTCAAAACCCGCAATCTTGTGCTGATTGCCCTTTTTGGTACTGTTTCTTTTGCAGCGATAAACCTGCCTATGACTATCCTGTGGGAGCTGTCGCATGCAATTTTCGGGCCATTCAGTTTCCTGTTTACAGGGCTCTTCAATGAGATTCTCCTTTACATGCTCATTGCCTCTCTTGTTGTCCTGATCCCAAAACCAGGGGTTGTAAGCCTTTTTATGATGGTCAGGTTCCTGCTTGGAGGCTTTATAACAGGGAGTTTCACCCCTATAACTTTCATAACACTGTCTGTAAACGCGATAATTCTGGAATTTATGTTGTATGCTACGGGTATAACCAGCAGGAACACAGTTCCAGACAACAGGTTCAGGATGGGAATTGTTTGCGGTTTTGCTGACATGTTCAGCGGGTACGTATCTTTCACTGTCTGGATGGTTCTATACAGGCTTTTCTACAGCGACTGGTACATAACCGCAAATATCCTGATCGACGGGTTCCTCTACACTTTCATAGGAGCCTGGTTTGGAATAAGTCTTGGAAATAGGCTGAAGAAGGTGGCAGAATGATAGAAATCAAAGACCTGTGGTACACCTATCCGGGCAGATCGGAGCCGACTTTAAAGGGAATTGATCTTAAAATAGAAAAGGGAGAATTTGTCCTTCTCACAGGACCTACAGGCTGTGGAAAAAGTACTTTATTGAAAACATTAAACGGGATAATTCCTCATGAATCCGGAGGAATATTTTCAGGTAGCGTGAAGGTCAAAGGGATGGAAACCACAGATTCAAATCAGATGGAAATCTCGAAAGAAGTAGGCCTTGTATTCCAGAATCCCGATGATCAGATCTTTTCTACAACCGTTGAGGACGAGGTAGCCTTTGGGCCTGAAAACCTCTGCTTTGAACAGAAAGAAATTGATAAAAAAGTAGGGGAAGCCCTGCAAATTGTAGGAATGTCCGACCACAGGCTGGCTTCTACAAATGCACTTTCAGGGGGGCAGAAACAGAGGATCTGCATTGCAAGCATGCTTGCGATGATGCCTGAGATTCTTGCCATGGACGAGCCTGTAAGCCAGATGGACCCTGTGGGTACGCGTGAGGTTCTGAGTACCGTAAGAGAACTTAACAGGAAACTGAAAATGACTATTCTGCTGGTTGAGCACAGGCTGCATGAGATTGCACCTTTTGCGGATAGGATTGTCATAATGGATGAAGGGAGAATAGTCTTTGACCAGCCAGCTTCAAAAGCTTTTGAGAACCTCGATATATTTCACAGGCTTGGCCTTCGAGTTCCCGAACCCGTTGAATTCTGCCAGAGCCTCGGAATCAAAGCAAGTCCCTTGAGTGTCAGTGGAACCCTTGCTGTACTGAACAGGGAAAAATTTGAAGAAAATAGAAGAATTCTTCAGAGCTTTCCGAATGCGGAAGAAAATACCGGTGCAAAGGAAACTTTCAGCATTAATTCTGCCTGGAGTGATCATTCTATACCTGCAAAATCTTCTTGCATACCCGCAAAAAAGTCTTCTTTTACAAGTGCAGTAAATGACCCACCTATAATTTCCATTCAGGATATGTGGTCTGGCTATGAGAAAAACAGAATGGTACTGAAAGGGATAAATCTGGAAATCCATAAAGGGGAGAAGGTTGCAGTCATGGGCACAAACGGCTCAGGAAAATCAACCCTGCTTTTACATCTTGCAGCCATTCTCAAACCACATAAAGGAAGTGTAAAGGTTTTTGGAGAGGATACTAAATCCAAAAATCCGTATTCCTTTGCAGGCAGAGTCGGATTCGTATTCCAGAATCCTGACCTTATGCTCTTCTGTGATTCGGCTGAAGAGGAAGCAAGGTTTGGACCTCTTCAATTAAAGTATAACAATATTGAGCAAAGGGTAAGAAACTCTCTTGAAGCCATGTCAATCCTGCATCTCAAGCATGATCTTCCCCAGGCTCTGAGCCGGGGGCAGAGACTCAGGACAGCTGTTGCTTCCGTACTGTCAATAGATCCCGAAATTATTCTTCTTGACGAGCCCACAA
>CAZCKG010000043.1:0-12933 GCA_964498825.1 uncultured Methanosarcinales archaeon | reverse complement strand
GAGAGGTTTCAAACATTTCATAAATAAATAATTTTCATAGAAAAAATATGATAAAGGAATATTGGTCTTTAAGCATGCCCTTCTTTTTTGCTTCCGATTGTCCGGAAAATTGAAGATGTCAAATAAATCTAAAAAAGTGCTCTTTTTAATATTTAAATCCTTTATTGTAATGTTTTAATTTATCCTTCATTCAAACGAGATAAGTTCAGTATTATTTTCGTGATCGTTTGACTTTCTTGATCCATACCCAAGGTATGAGTTATACATAAGATCTTTTTATACTTTTTCAGTAGTAGGAGGAGGATTTTTATATCATATCGACATTTGTTCCTCAAATACGCGAATCAACTCAAGGAGTCCTAACTACGCTTATAAGTTTACTTTCGTCAAGTTCAGTTTCTTCAGGTATTCCCTCAATTACCAGCATACCAGAAATCCCTGTAGGTGCATCAGTGGCCACTGTAGCTTTACTTCTACTGCTCTTACTAAGAGATTTCCTTCCTGTATCAAAGCATTGGGGAGATACAGTGAAAGTTTCATTAAACATGGGAATTATTCCACTATTGTTTTCATTTTGTGCAATCATCCTTTACAAGATTGTAGACCTCTTCTAAAGGCAATAACCATAAATTTTTACATTTTTTCAGTTTTTTTTATCCATGTAGCTTTTTTAATTATGATTCGTGAATCTCCTTTCGTTTCTCCACCCGAGATACGTTAAGAACCACAGGAAAAATAGAAAATTTTCGGAGAATTACAAGGTAATTGCAACAACAGAGGGTCTGTTTCACTCTCTTCGTTCGCTGAAGTAACTTAATTAATAATTTATTCTTATACTTTTTTCCAAAACCAGATTTATTTTTAACGTCCAAGATTATGTACTATATTTTTGAAGTTTGAAGAAGTAGTTAAGAACATCACGTCCAACTAATCTTCAGCTTCTGCTTCTTACTTTTTTCATTTTTGTGGATCTGCGAAAGGGATTAGAGAAGGAAGGGAAAGATCCCAAAAACGAAGATGTTTATGAAGCCATGGATCATTATGGCAAGAGGAAGGCTACGTGTTCTGTAGAAAAGTGACCCTATGAAGAGACCTACAAAGGATGCGTACAGCACTTCACTAAAACTCCCATATCCTGAATGCATAAGTCCAAACAAAATGGCCGTAAATATCAATCCTTTCTTATCCCCAAGTACTATCTGAAGCCTGGTTTGTAGGATTGACCTGAAAATTAACTCCTCCACAAGACCTGCAAAAAAGATCATAACTATGCTAAGCTTTACGATATTAAAGACCGAAAGGTCTGGGATAAGATTATTAGTTCCGATAATCAGGTATTCTCCTGCCCCCAACACTATACCCAGAAATAGTGAAAGTGGGATATAGAAGATTAACTTATTAAAAGTTAACCCGAGCTGTGTGCGAGTGAAATCCTGGTGAGCGGCTGCAATACTTACAGGAATTGACATGAGACAATATATAAAAATAAATGAGTCAAGCGTAGACTCAAAGAAAACTGGCATTGAAAGATTTATTAGACGCAGGATGGGCAGGAGAATAAAAGCCTGATATGTTTTCTGGATTTCTTCATTTTTTATGAACATCATGGAGAAGGAAAGCCCAAGAAGGATCACTGCATATATTATTGCAGCTTCTACTAATCTTCCCGAAGAGACACATATTTCCGCAAGAGCAATTGCTACAGCAGGCATCCCCAGATAAAACCATTTGTTTTTGATCTCATACTTTTTCCCGAAATTTTCAAATGTTTCTATCCTCAGGTTCTCAGGCGCTTCAATGGTTTCCATATTTATACTCTTAGAAGTTACCATCTCAGACCTCCTCCGTAACATTTATCCAGAGGCGTAAGTCTCTGTAAGGTATGTTCTTTTCAGTCTCATTGAAAAGCAGGAACTCGAGCTTCATATTCTTTCCTTCAATAGAAGGTGTGATTTCAACAGGCTCTTCAAGAGTTGTGTTATGATCAAGTTTTATATTTTGCAGGTTTTCAGGAAGTGGTAAAGTTTTATTTTCAAGCCTTACTTCCATTGTGTAGTTCATTGTTTCATATTCATTATTTGCTATTCCTATAATGTAAGTCCCACTTTCTCCCTGTATATAGTTTGTTTTAAAATTCTCAGCCATCCTGTCAGCTCCCAGAATATAGAATTCCGTAAATGGTTCTTTTTCCGGAGGCACTAAGGCAACATAAGCTACAGTTCCGATCAAAATAAGGACAGAAAGGGCTAGAAATATTCTGAGAATGCCCTCAGTTTTTGATTCCGGCTTTTCAAGGACTCCAGCAATCAGACTGAGAACAGAGGCTTTTAAAGGAACACCAAATGTTTTGTCTTCTGGAAGTCGAACTCTTCTTATATAGGCCACTCCACACACTATAAGAGTAAATGCAGAAAGGCTTATAAGAAGAGGAATTTCTCGTATTCCCAGTGTTGTAAAATTAAGTGCAAGCCCGATAAGAGGTACAACTACAACGCTCATCCCAACAGAAAGAGCTATTCTCTCCATCCCTTCAAGTCCGCTTTTTTTCGGAAAAAACATGGCTATAAGTGCGTACCCTGGAAGGAAAAGTACCATAGGTAGACCAAGAGCCGTGCGGATAGAACTTTCATTCAGTACAGGAATAAGTACGAAAATATCCGTAATAATTACAAGGCCTGCTACAAGCAACAGATCAGATGGAAACTTCTGGTTTCCGGCCATATGACTCCTCATAAAATGATTTTAATGTTTTTCTGGCTTTCCAGTTTTTTCTTATTATCGGGTTAATTTGCGATCTCTGTACCCTCTTCTGAGACATTCCAAAAATTTCCTTCTCTCTTAAATGTATCTGCTTTCATCGGTGAATGTGAAGAATTAATTCCGAAAAGTGAAACTATCCTAGTTTCGATCCAGGAAACATATTTGGATTTAGCAGCACTTATATTCATGAGTTTTATCCTTTTCCAGGGATGTTCTTAACCCGACCTACTAATTACTTAGTTGTATAAAATATCTTTCCCATTTCCTGCTTGTTACGTCAAATACTTTTCCCTATTTACGGGATTTTTGAGAAGATTTGCGACCTTTAAAATATTCACTCATCCATTTTTTGAACCGAGTTTAAGTTGGAAATGTAACATTTAGAACGTTAAAAGACATTACGAAAACTTTTTGAAAACCTATAGAGTACAATTTTCCCATAATAAATAACTTTATATAAAATATGAATATATGCAATGCAATTTCTATCCAATACAAAAAAACATTAGCTAAATTCTTAATAAATTTTTATATAGAAAACTGCATGATTATTTTTTGTATCTAAATGCTTATATAGCTCGTATATTAAAACAAATACACGTCTTAGATAATATGCCGTGACTTGTTTACAGAGCATCTACACGCCTTCTTTTTATCAAAAGGAGGACTAAGATCCCCCAATCGAGTTCTGTAAATACAGCTATAGAAGACATTTTGAAACCCTTTAAAAATTATGGAGCGATGACTCTGAAAAATATGTTCACCGAATTCAAACTTTTTATCGATTCTTTTATAACAAATCACTTTATTCGGGAGACTATTGAGCCTTGTTGTCGAAGAGGTAGATGATTAAACATGACCGTTACGATTGCAGCCATGCCTGCCTATAATGAAGCCCATGCTATTGCAGAGGTCATTAAAGGCTGCAGAAGATATGTCGATAAGGTAGTGGTTGTGGACGACGGAAGCACTGACAACACTGTTGATATCGCTGAATCACTAGGTGCATATGTAGTCCGCCACGAGACAAACAAAGGATATGGTGCAGCTCTCCGGGACTGTTTTGAAACCGCTCGCGAGCTCGATGTAAGTGCTATGATCATAATCGACTCTGACGGTCAACATGACCCATCCGAGATCCCTAAGCTCCTTGAACCCCTGAAAAACGGATTTGATCTCGTAATAGGTTCAAGGTTTGTCAACGGTAACGGGAAAAATGTTCCCATTTATCGTAAATTTGGAATGAAAGTCCTTGACGTCGCAACTGTGATGGCAGGGGGTCTGAAGGTAACAGATTCCCAGAGCGGTTTTCGGGCTTATGGAAAGAAAGCCATTGAAAATATAAACTTGAATGGCACAGATATGTCTGCAGGCTCCGAAATCCTTATTCAGGCGAAAGATTACAACCTGAGGTTTACTGAAGTAGAAATTCATTGTAGATATGACCTTGAGGACTGCTCAAGTGAACATCCTTTTATACATGGGCCCAGGGTTCTGTTTAGAATTCTGAAGGATATGGAATATAGAAGACCTCTATACTACTTTGCCGTACCTGGGCTGATTATGGCATCTGCAGGCATTCTTATGGGATTGAAATTTTTGCAAGATTACCTTTTGGGAGGTTACCTGCGATTCGGCCCTACACTTCTTATGGTGATGCTGACAATCATAGGAGCCTTCATGGTATTTACAGGAATAATACTGCATGCCATATCAAGGATGATATTTCTAAATGAGCATATTCGAAGATGATAACTTTAAAAATGGGGTAAATTTGTATGGAATGCCCTTTTGTTTCAGTGGTAGTAGGTATTCGTAATGAAGAGAGGTTCATTGAAGAATGTATTGAATCACTTCTTAAGCTAGACTACCCTAAAGATTTTTATGAAATTATTATTGTTGATGGGATGTCCACAGATAAAACTAGGGACCTGGTACAAAAATATCCTGTCAGGCTTCTTTTAAATGAGAGAAAGAATGTTGCTGCGGCAAGAAATCTTGGAGTAGAGAACTCGACAGGAGATCTTGTTGCGTTTACTGATGGAGATTGTAAAGTTGACACTCAGTGGTTAAAGGTGCTTGTCCGCGAAATGCAAAACGCCCCGGATGATGTGGTGTGTGTTGGAGGCCCTAACCTGATCTTTGACACTGATCCCGTATTTGGCAGAGTAGTGGGCTATGCTCAGGAAACCTTTATGGGTTCCGGAGGGTCGGCTCAATCCAAAAATTCAACAAAAAAACATTATGTTAGCTCTCTCCCAAACTGCAATGCCATGTATAAAAAATATGCAATTCAGGAAGTGAGAGGCTTTGATGAGAAGTTTGTCGTGGGCCAGGATGGAGATTTGAATTATAGAATAGGTAAAAAAGGATACAAGTTTTTGTACATCCCTGAAGCACAGGTTTTACATCATAGAAGAGGGACTCTCAAGTCCTTTTCAGTAAGAATGTTTAAATACGGGATGTGGATGGCGGAGCTTTTCAAAAAACATGGAGAATTCGTTCGCTGGTATGCATTTTTACCATCGATTGCCATTATATTTGCAGTGGCCTTACTTATAGCTTCTGTTATATATTTCACTCCAATACTGTTTTTACTTGCACTTGGGGCAATATATTTTTCTCTGGTATTCGTCACCTCAATTCAGGTAATTTACAAAATGAGATCTAAATACGGTCTTTTTGCCCTGCTTGTAATTCCTATACAACACGTTACCTATGGACTTGGGTTTTTGTATAGTTTTGCAAATTCCCTTATTATCTCAAAAAAGTCTCGTTCGGATATTTAATAACCAAGAGTCTATTTGATCACGATATTAGAAAAGATAGTAGTTGGAAAAAATGACCAAAACTTTAGAATAGATATTTGAGACTTTTTGGGGCAAAATATTTTTAATTAATATCGTCCTGATTGTAACTCTCTTTTGGTTTCAAATACAAAAATTTGAAAACCATATTTTGACAAATTTATAAAGTTATGGTTGTTAAAGAGCATGGAGATAGTATGTTAGAATTAAGTGAAGAGACAGGACAGAGGCGAGGTAATAACCGTTTAATGAAGTTAATTTATTCTCTGTTTCCGTTAGCTATAATTTTCGCAGTAATATTTACATTTTTATGGATGTTCGCAACTGAAAAGTTGGGTTATGCACTTAGGGGACTGTTTACAGGAGTCCCTGCAATTCTTTCCTGTATTTTTGTACTCTTTGTTTACAAAAAAGATGTAAGTCTGCATGACATAGATGTTTTACCATCTCTAAACATAAAATCCCTTACCTATCTATTCGGAATATTTTATATCGGTTCCCTGGTCTCACTCCTTTTATCCCAGGGAAGCAGGCCTTGGTACTATTTTGCATTTATTTTAGTACTTTACCTCTCGGTATTTTTGCAAATATTCTCTAAAAAGGCAAGCCCTTCCCTGGTTGTGGCAGAGTCTTTCTTAATTATGACTAATTTGATTTACAGTGTTACATTGAATTACGATTTTTACGTAGGAACCACAGATATCCTGCCTCATATCTTCCTCTCGCAACTTACTGCTGATTTAGGGCAGATAATTTCAACGTCCTTAAGTGATTATGCATATTTTCCCCTCTACCACGTACTTATTGCAGAAACTTCTGAACTTCTTAATATAAGCATAAAAACTTCACTTTTTCTGGTGACTGCCCCACTCTATGCAATCACTGTAATCTTTCTTTACTACCTTTTTAACTACATAACAAATAACAGGCAAATTTCGCTACTTTCCTGCATCCTGTTTTCAGTGAGTTCCACTGTGCTCTATTATGGAGCAAATGTAATCACTCGAACAATGTCGTTCATTATGTTCATTATATTGCTTTACCTGATTTACGTAGTGAACTTCAAAGAGGAGAAACTGCCTATAAAAGCACTTTCAGTTCTTGTCGCAATCTTTTTAACTCTGGTTCACAATGTTTCTCTTCCTCAGCTAGTCCTATTGCTTGTCATTCTTTTCGCCTCGGAATACGTAGTAGGCAGCGGTAGCTATATAAGTAAACCCTTTTTCTTACTTCTTAATGTAACTTTCACTTCATACTGGTTTTTTGTAGCATACGTCTTTGTTCAAAGGAGCCTGACTCCCCGTTTACAAAGCCATTTATGGGAGTCTATAGTTTTAACTGCCGGCGGTACAGAAGTACTTCAGGAAAGCTTGATTAATCTAGTAGGACTTCTAGACAAATCCATCTTTTTATTTTTTGCCTTGATAGGGATAGGTTTTCTCCTGAAGAACTATAAAAAGAACTACGCTGCTGTATTTGGATTATTTGCCCTTTTGACCCTCGTTTTCTATGTCCCAAATCCAGTAAATACTATCTGGCAATTTAGAGTTCTTTTTAGAACTGACAGATTTATGCTTTTTGTCAGTCCATTTATGGCCTTCATAATGGGGTATGGAATATATATATTCTGGAATTATATGGATAAATACACCCCTAAAAAGATAAATTCCTTTTTTTTAGTGCTCTTGCTATTCTCAGGATTTGTATTAGTTTCTTCGGTTTTCAGTGTTGGAGACCCGGATTTCCTTGGGAATGATGCCAAGCATGAATATTTCACTTCCGATGAATTAAGTGGATTTGAACATGTTATCAATTATGTTCCTGTAAACTCATCCGTTTACACCGACTATTACGCTTCAAGGTTCTTTTATCTTCCACTAATACCTTCAAGTTCTGCAGAGATGAATATTACATCTTATGATAATTACAGAATAGGTGATGTAAACAAACTGTCACAATACAGAGGCTATGTAGTCCTCAGAACCAGGGAGTTTCTAAGAAGCGGCTTGTATTTCGGCAGTGAGGAGAGTACTCTCAAGGACACTGCCAATTATTTCTATGAAGGAAATCCCGAAAATGAACTAGAATTAGAGGATAACCTTGCAGCACTTGGCAAAATTTATTCAAGCCCTTCGATAGACATATTCATTCCAAAGCTTGGAGTAAACGCTAAACAAGAGAAAACGACGCAAAACAGTGAATCTGAAAGTCAGAGTTATTAAGATCTGGTTATTTGGACAACTTGCGTGGTTTCTTGTGAATAGCTTTCATTGGAAAAACAGGATATTCATAATGTATATTGCGTTCCAAAAGAATTCGATGATAAAAGCTTATTTGCAAAAATAAAAGACAGAAAGATTTAAAACTAAATAAGAGTTGAGGGTTCACCTGACTCTTGACCTAAAAGGTCAGGTATTCATAACCCTGAAGCTCCCTATATAATAAAATAGTATAAATTTAAAATCACTTTGCCTTCTGCAAAAGCTTTGAATATATATCCACAGTCCTTTTTGCATGAGCTTCCCATGTCAGACCTCTCTGGATTATGCTTTTGCGTCCAACCTGTCCCATCTTTTCTCTCGTACTTTCGTCTTCTAAAAGTTTATTAATTTTTCCAGATAGTTCTGCAGGGTTTTTGGCAGGCACGAGATAGCCGGTTTCTCCATTGACCATTAGTTCCGGAATTCCACCCACATCTGTTGCAACAACAGGCACTTCACAGGAAAGAGCCTCAAGCACTACATTTGGCCTCCCCTCCGAAAGGGAAGGCAACACAAGAATATCCGAAGCTGAGATCCACAGAGGAATAGCCTCGTGGTTTACGGGTCCAGTGAATTTAATGGAATCGGCGATTTTGAGTTCTCGTGCCCTTTTTTCCAGACTTTTTCCCAAGCCGTCATCCCTGCCTACCATGTAGAGCTCAGTATCAATATCTACAAAGGTCTTTGCAGCCTCTATCAGGTAGTCCACCCCTTTTATTTTTCTAAGGGCTCCTACAAATAAAACAATATTCTTGTCTTGAGGCAGATTTAACAGATTCCTTGCATATTTCTTGCCAACAGACTTGAACTTCTCAGTGTCAACACCATTTGGAACCACATGGACTTTATCTTCACGCACCCCCAAATTTACGATGTGAAGCTTGAGATCTTCACTGACAGAAAGAACCTTATCTGCAAAATTCATAGCTTCTATAATTTTCTTTGAAGTATGGGAGCCTTCATAGGCAACTTTTCGTTCTATTGTACCAAGTGCGCTTATAACTAGTGGGACCTTCCATTTCTTTGCTAATCCCATCATCCCATACCCATCAGGGTATGAAAAGTGTGCATGGATAAGATCTGGTTTTGGGTTTATATGTTTGATTGCATATTTGGAAACAAAGTGAGAATATGAAGTTCCGGTTATTGGATAAAAATACTTTTTAGGAACAGCATAAACATAGCGTGGATAATGAAGATCATATTTCTCAGAGTGCTCGAGATGTGGCAACTTGCAAAAATCGTGATATGGAAACATGGAAAAAGGGAGCACAAAAGGCTTTGGAGAAATTACAGTAACGTCTATACCCTGGTCTGCAATTGAATCAATACTTTGTTTTATGAATGTCCCGAGTTGAGGATAATACCTGTTAGGAAATTCCTGACATACTTCCAGTACTCTCATAAATTTTTACCTTTTTTGAATCTGATGTCTCAAAAACAGACAAAGGAGAGAATTTATCCTATAAATACCTCTCTTAAAAAAGTATTGAATTTTCAGTCATCGGATTAATGTTAAAAAGCTTATTTAGAACTCGTTGGGAATAATAACTGGAGTTGTGGGATAAACTAATTAACTACTTTCACTATTCTGGTAACGGCAATCATGTCTAAAAAAATAAATAATATTTTCCTGGTTTATTACGGCTCTTTCAATACTAAATCCGGTTCGAACGTACACATCCTTGAGCTCCTTGGAAACTTGAAGAAATATACAAATATTGTTCTTTTCGCACCTGGCCAGAAGAGTGCGAATCGTTCTCTTGCCGGAATAAAATACGTGCCTGTAATTGACAATAAATATTTTGTACAGCCTTCCTATGAATTCATGCTTTCTTTTTACCTTTTGTATTCATGTATAACAAAGAGACCTGACGTACTTTATCTCCGCCAGAATTCCTTTCCTTTCTTTCCAATAATTCTGTGCAAAATTTTGAAAATTCCTTCAATTGTAGAGGTCAACGGGCTGGTTTTAGACGAGTTAAAGGTAAACCCGGATTCAAAATCATTTGCATATAGAGTTTTTTCTTATCTGGCACTCAGTTCCGAAAAACTAAATTACAGATATTGCGACAGGATAGTTTCTGTCACGGATAAACTCAAAGATGAACTTGTGAGGCTTTACTCTGTTCCTCAAGAAAAAATCTTTGTTATTAATAATGGAGCAAATACCGATCTGTTCAAGCCTATGGATCAGAAACAGATAAAAGCCAAAATTGGGCTGGAAGAATCAAAAAGATACGTATGTTTTGTTGGGCATCTTGCTGGCTGGCAGGGAGTTGAGTTTTTGATTCATGCTTCACCTTTAATTCTGGAGAAATGCCCTGATGTTCGTTTTCTTGTTGTTGGAGACGGAGTTATGAAGGACAGATTAATAGAAATGGCTTCCAAATTGAGGCTTTCAGATAGATTCATTTTTACGGGAAGAGTTCCTTACGAAAGTGTCCCTCTGTACATTAACGCATCTGAGATTTGCGTTGCTCCTTTTATTATGGAAAGAAACTCGAAAATAGGACTTTCAGCCTTGAAAACCTATGAATACCTCGCTTGTGGAAAACCTATAGTAGCAAGCAGTATTCCCGGAGTTAAAGATTTGATTGAATCTTCAGGAGGAGGCATCTCAGTAACCCCTGAGAATCCCAAAGAACTTGCGGCTGCCGTAGTAAAATTGGTTTCAGATAAAGATACTAGAACTCTTATGGGAGAGAAAGGTCGCAAATACGTCCTTAAAAATCATAGCTGGAATGGTGTCGCAAGAAAAATTCTGGACATATGCAACGAGATAATCTGACATTATTCTAACAAGAATGTAAACAGTTAATAGGGACTTTATATTACTATTTTTTTCATTTAAGTATATAAAATATTTGCAGGTTCAAAAATACTGCATATATACTTTTATAATATAATGATCTAATACAATGTAGACTGTAGAAATTAAATTAGAAATAGATAGGTAATTAATTTCTCATGTTTCGCCGGGGGGATTATGAGAATTCGAGAA
Organism: uncultured Methanosarcinales archaeon; assembly: GCA_964498825.1. Lineage (GTDB taxonomy): Archaea > Halobacteriota > Methanosarcinia > Methanosarcinales > Methanosarcinaceae > Methanosarcina. Next base: position 2,101 of record CAZCKG010000043.1, on the reverse strand, counting down.
GCTACCTGAATTGTATATTTGGGATTCATTAGCCTCTTGTGTAGAGAATTTCTCAGAGGTATTCTATAGTCTTGAACTTCGGAGAGTGGATACGATTTGCATTCGGGAGTATATAGTATTTACAACAGATACAGAGTAATAAACCTATTTAAGCTTTTGAATGTCAACCTGAAATTTTGTGAAGATGTGAGTACATTATCACATAAATATTTATCTAAGAAATATAAAAGCGAGTTTTTTGATTATAACTCTCAAATTATATCGATGATAGAAAGAGGGTTCCTAATCCTTTTCATGGCAGGTTGCCTCATTCTTGCAAGTATTCCTGCTGCTTCATGCAGAAGTCCCGCACCAACAATTTATGTTGCAGGAGATGGGAGTGGAGACTTTAACTGCGATGGAAGAGACGACCACGTGCAGATTAACCAGGCTTTAAAGTTTGTTGCGTCAAATTCTGCATACACAACCGTCCACCTGAAGGGACCATTTACATATGTTATTGACGACACTCTTTTGATCGGAAGCAATACAATTCTTGAAGGAGACTCTACTGCTGTGATAAAGCTTGTCAATAATGCAGGCTGGGCTACTATGAAACCCCTTATACGCCAGATGAACAGCGCAGGAAATAATAACATCACAGTAAGGGGTTTCGAAGTTAACGTAAACTACGCTGGGAACTCAAGGATTTCCCTTGGTAAAGGGTATTACAATATAATGTATTTCACTCACTCTAATAATATAAAAGTATACAATATGTACATGCACGATGGGCATGGTGATGGGCTGAGAGTAAAGTACGGTGAAAACGTTCGATTCTACAACAATAAAATTTCTAAATTGGGACATGATGGCCTGTTTGCAAGTGAGTGTAAGAATGTAGAGGCCTGGAATAACAGAATAACCTGCAGAACTAACAGCGGAATAAGGATATGGAACTCTAATAAAGTAAAAGTTCACGATAACGTAATTGAATCCTCTTACTACAGGTGTACGGGTGGAGCAGCCGTACAAATAGAAAAAAGCAGCGGATTAATGGATACTATTGAAGTATACAACAATACTATTTATGACACTTATGGCCCTGGAATATGGATGTTCAATTATGATACCTCTTCTGCCACAAAAGAACTGGGAAAAAATATCAAAATTCACCACAATGTTTTCTATGGCACAGGCACTAACACCGGAATTACCTGGGTAGGGGGAATTGTATTGAGTGGATTCCATGACACTCTAATAGAAAACAATGTTTTTGAAGGGGTATACAACGCTGCAGTTGTTCATACATATCCCAGTGGTTATTCTCCAAATTATACATCAAAAACAGGATACACAACAATTTTGCGTAACAATATAATTGTAAACACTAAGAAACGTATAAAAAGTCCAACTGGAACAGGGAATGGAGCAGTCAATGAACTAACCAAGAACCATAAATTTGTGCTGCAAAATAATTGCCTTTATAATAACACAGGAGGCAACTATAAAAGCTGCACATCGACAACTGATATTTACGTAAATCCTCTCTTTGCAAACCAGAAAAACCACGATTACCACTTGCAATCGAGAGCAGGACGCTGGAATGGAAAAACATGGATAAAAGACAGTGTGAGCTCTCCATGTATCGATAAAGGGTATCCCTCTTCAAATTATTCAAAGGAACCTGAAAATAACGGCAATAGGATAAATATAGGAAGATATGGGAATACAATTTATGCGTCGAAATCATAAAGTTAACATGGCTGATTTTTGTTTAGTACTTCGGTAGATCAATTTCCAATATATCACGAAAAATATGGAAGCAGCCTGCACAAAATCAAATGTTTAGCTTCCATATATTTTTATTTTAAAAGTTATAGGAGCTTGTCTTTTAGTTTTATTCAGCTCAATCTAATTTTCCAACTCTGATACATATAAGTCTATTTGAAATTATTTGATTCATACCGCGACAAAATGTCAAAGTTAGAATTTTTCCTCCAGTTTTTAGACAAACAATCTTTAGGAAAAAATTGGATCTACTTTGAAGATTATTTTATCATACGAATTAAAATCAAAGTTGCGCTGGCGCACCCCGCTGCAAGCAACGGGGTATGTTCGC
>CAZCKG010000042.1:13044-13112 GCA_964498825.1 uncultured Methanosarcinales archaeon | reverse complement strand
GCTCGATAATTGGGGCCGTACTGGCGGAAAAGAGAGTAGTATGACAGTTAGGCTCTTCTACAGTTAGG